>NZ_JBEYVC010000005.1:0-144933 GCF_040643855.1 Streptomyces sp. NPDC047072
CTTCCCGAGGACGCCGTCACGTCGGAGATCTCCCCGACCATCACGCACCGCACGAGCCGCGTCCCCTGCGCCCGCGCAACCTCCTCGGCCCGGGCCCGCTTCCGCCGAGGTCGAGTTGGGCGGCGCCGCCCAACTCGGCGGCTTCACCGAGCCGTTGCCGCTCGGCGCGCTGCGGCTGGAGCTGGACGGCGACTCCGGGGCCCTCCACGCCCGCACGGCCGTCGAGGGCCAGGCCCGTGAACTCGCCCTGGCGGACGTCTCGTCGGAGGGCGCCGGACCCGTCGTACGCAAGAGCGGGGTGACCTGGACCGGGCTGCGGGCATCCCTCACCGAGGAGGGCGCGCGGCTGCTGACCGCGTGGAGCGGGCGGGAGTTCGCGCCAGGGGCCGATCTCGGGGTGCTCGATGTGACCGTGGGGACGGGTACGAGCGCGCGCCCCGAGGACGAGCCCGCACAGACATCGCAGCCGGCCCCGACCGCCGCTCCCGTGGTGCGGAGTGCCCCGTCGGCGTCGGTCACCCTCGACTCCCTGCCCGCCGGGGGCGGCCAACAGACCGTCACCGGTGCGGACTTCGAGCGCGGCGAGGTGGTCCTCGTCACGATCGACGCCGACACCCGGTACCAGGCGGTGGCCGACGCGGAGGGCCGTGTCGCCCAGGCGTTCCCGGTGTACGCGACGGCCGCCGAGGGTGAGCACACCGTCGAGCTGCGCTCCGTCGGCGGGGAGCGGGGAGCGATCACGCGCTTTACCGTCCGTTGACAAACCCTCACCTCGTGAACTTAGGTTTGCCTTACCTAACTTCAACCCGGAGTTGGGCACCTCCTTGAAAGGTGTAACGCTCACCATGAGATCCGTTCTCTCCGCCCGCACCGCCGCCCGCACGGGCCTCGCCGTCGCCGCCTCCGCCGCCCTCACCCTGGGCCTGGCGACCTCGGCCTCCGCCGCCACCTCGACCCGCACGATCGTCGACGGCACCACCACGTACACCCTGTCGGTGACCGCCCCGGACACCGCCGCCGCGGCCGGCCAGGTCGTCAACGTCACCGGCTCCGGCTTCAACACGAGCCAGGGCATCTACGTCGGCCTGTGCGTGGTCGAGGGCAACCCGGGCGACACCAAGCCCACCCCGTGCCTGGGCGGCCAGGACGAGACCGGCTCCACCGGTGCCTCGCACTGGGTCAACAACACCTTCGGCGGCATGTTCGCCAACAGCTCCAAGTTCGGCACCGGCGGCACCTTCGACGTGAACATCTACGTCCAGGCGCCCCTTGAGGACGGCAGTGTCTGCGGCGTCGACGTCGAGTGCGCGGTCGTCACCCGCGCCGACCACTTCGACACGAACGACCGCAAGTACGACGTGCACGTCCCGATCACCTTCCAGTAAGCCGTCGTAGCCCCCTGGTCCGCGGGCCGGCCGTCCGGCCGGCCCGTTCCGGCATCTCCCTCTCCCCGCCTCCCCTCCGCCGAGGAACCTCCATGACAGAGAACGACCGGCAGTCCGTACGACGGCTCAGACGCCCCGCGGCCCTCCTCGGCGCCGCCGCCCTGGTGGCGGCCGCGGCCACCGCCGTGACCGTCGGCTCGCCCGCCCGGGCCGCCGACACCCCCCGCACGGGGCTCGGCAAGGACGGCCAGAAGCTCACCGTCTCCGCCTCCGCGAACCTCGACCCGGCCGGCGAGACCCTGCGCGTGACGGGTGAGGGCTACGACGACACCAAGGGCGTCTACGTCGCCGTCTGCAAGGACAACGGCGACAACCGCATCCCCACCCCCTGCCTCGGCGGCGCCGACCAGTCCGGCAGCAGCGGCTCCTCGGCATGGATCATCCCCGAGGGCAGCGACGGCGAGGGCGCGGGCACGGTCGCGATCCCGTGGGGCGAAGGCGGCACCTTCGACGTCCAATTGAACGTCAAGGCGAAGGACAGCGGCCTCGACTGCCTCACGGTCGCCTGCTCGGTCGTCACCCGTGTCGACCACAACGGCACCGGCGACCGCTCCCAGGACGTCCGGATCCCGATCACCTTCGAGGGCCAGGACCCCGGGGACGGAAGCGGCGACGGCGTGGACGTCCCGGCCGGCACCGTCAGCTATGTCCGGTCCGCCGAGTTCACCACCGCGGGCCGCCCCCTCGACCTGCTGCTGCACCCCGACTCCGGGAAGCTGTACGTCGGTTCGGACAACATCGTGGACACGGCGGACATCGCCGAGCAGGGTCTCTACGCGCTCGACCCCCAGGACGGAAAGCTCCTGAGCCATGTCGCCCAGGCGCCCGGCGCGGGCGGCACCCTGGCCAACCGGGTGGTCCGCCAGATCATCGCGCCGCTGCCCGGCGACGGTGTCGTCTTCCACTTCCCGCTGCGCGGCATCGGCACCGCCAAGGACGGCGACACCACGGCAGGCGGCGTCTGGCTGAACGGCGCCACGGTCACCGGCGTCGGTCCGGGCACCACCGCGGCCACCACGCTGGTCGCGCAGGGCGCCACGCTCTCCGAGGTCGAGACCGTCACCGGAAACGTCAAGCGCGGCACGGCAGTTGAGGGCGGCTCCCTGCTCGCCGTCGACTCCGCGCACGGCGCCGCCTGGTCCGTCGGCACCGCCGAGGGCAAGAAGGTGCTCAGGAGGATCGACACCGCCACCTTCGAGGTGACCGCCACCGCCGAACTCCCCGCCGCCGACTCGGTGTTCTTCGCCGAGGTGGACCCGACGACGGGCAACGTCTGGGTGGGCAGCGGCGATTCGGTACTCGTCCTCGACAAGGACGCCAAGCCGCTCAAGACCCTCACAGGTCAGGACCGTCCGCTCGCCGCGGCCTTCGACAAGGCCACCAGCCGCGCCTTCGTGCTGCGCGAGGACTACGGCACCGCCGAGGACGGCGCGGACAACAACGGCTCCCTCCAGATCCTCGACGCCACCACCTTCGAGCAGGTCGCCGAGCCGGTCACCCTGCCCGGCAGCCGCGTGGTCAACAGCTATGCCGGGATCGCCGTGGCCCCGGGCGCGACCTCGGTCTATGTCACCAAGCAGGCCGAGAGCAAGGTCCTCAAGCTCGACGTACGGGTCTCCCCCAGGGTGACCCAGTCCCCCACCGACCAGACCGTGGCCCCCGGCGACCGGGTGAGCTTCGTGGCGGCGGCCGAGGGGACTCCGGAGCCGACCGTGCGCTGGCAGGTCAGCCCCGACGGGGGCCAGACCTGGTCCACGATCGAGGGCGCGACGGCGAACGCGTACGCCTTCACCGCGAAGGCGGGCCAGGACGGCTACGCGTACCGCGCCGAGTTCACCAACTCCGTGGGCACGACCCGCACTTCACCGATCACACTGACGGTGAAGGAAGCCGCGAGCGACGGCGGCGGGGACGGAGACGGAGACGGCGGGGACCCCGCCGAGCCGTCGGGCACGAAGACCGTCACCGGCACCGAGGGCCAGAGGCTCACCGTCACCCCGGTCAACGACCTGGCCCTCACCGGCCAGAAGCTGAAGGTCACCGGCTCCGGCTACGACGTCGACAAGGGCATCTACGTCGCCCTGTGCGTCGACAACGGCGACGGCGAACTGCCCACGCCGTGCATCGGCGGCGTCGACATGAGCGGCGAGTCCCATTCCTCGGCGTGGATCTCCTCCAACCCGCCGGACTACGGCGAGGAGTTGGCGACCCCGTACGGCGACGGCGGCTCCTTCGAGGTCGAGCTGACCGTGGACGCGAAGGACGAGTTCACCGACTGCTTCAAGGCGACGTGCGTGCTGGCCACCCGCGCCGACCACACCCTCTCCGGCGACCGTTCGCAGGACGTGAAGGTGCCGGTGAGCTTCGTGGGCCAGGACCCGGTGGACACCGACCCGCAGAGCGGCGACACGGGCGGCTCGGACACCGGCGGCTCCGCCTCGACGGGCGGCACGGCCTCCACGAGCACCGGCGGCACGAGCACCGCCGGCTCCACCTCGGGAACCTCCACCGCCGGCGGAAGCCTCGCCTCCACCGGCGTCACCGTGGTCTCCGCCACCGCGCTCGCCGCGGCCCTGGTGGCGGCTGGCTGGGTCGCCTACCGCCGCGGCCGCCGGGCCGACGCCCAGTAGCTCCACCCGTCATCGGGCGATGCGCCCTCCCCTCCTCGGGCAGGGCGCATCGCCCGGTGTGCGTCAGATCGACACCGCGACGGCGTTGTACGTCGTCTCGGGCGTCGGCGTGGTCGTGAAGCGCGCGTTGACCAGGTACAGGCGGTTGCCGAAGCGGGCGGCCGTGGTGGGGACGTCGAACCGCGGGTCGGTGATCGTGGTGCGCAGGGTCGCGGTGGTGGCCTTGGCGTCGAGGTCCCACACGCTGATCAGATTGAGCCGGTTCTGCACGACGTACAGGGTGCGGCCGATGCGCCACAGACCGTCCCCGTTGACCACCGTGTCCTGGCCGACCAGCGTGATCTTCTTTGCGTACCCGGACCTGGGGTCGACGTTGTAGAGCTCGCCCGGGGTGCTCTTGACGACGATCAGACCACGGCCGTCGGGGGTGCCGACGATACCGTTGCCGTTGTTGACGTCGGGCAGCTGCACCCAGTCGCCGGTCAGCGGCAGCGTGCGGACCTCGCCCGATCGGCTGCCGCGCGGGACGGAGTACAGGGCCGCGGCCCGCGAGTCGGTGAACCAGGCGCGGTCGCCGAGCAGCGTGACGTCGTTGATGAAGTGGCCGGTGGCCTCGGACAGTTGGTAGCTCAGCAGCACCTCGCCGGTCCGGACGTCGTGCACGCGCGCGACGCCGGTGTTCCCGGCGACGTACAGCAGCCCGTCCTGGTCGGTCTTGAGGCCGACGGCTATCTGGCCGGTGGCACCGGCGTAGAGCACCTTGCCCTCGCCGGTGCGCAGGTCGGTGCGGTAGATCGCGCCGTTGGCCCGCGAGCCCAGGTACGCGTACGGCGTTCTCCCGATGGCGATGCCCTCCGGGAGCCAGCCGTCGGGCAGCGTGAACTCCGTCGGCCAGGTGGCGTTGCGGGCCGCGCTCGCCGTACCGGCACCTGCCGTGACGGTGAGCGCGGCGAGGGCGGCTGCACCACCCAGCACGGCACGCCGGGTGGGCTGGGGGTGGGGTCGAGTCATGCGGGGGGCCTCCGTGGGGGACGAGATGACCTTGACTTGACGCAAGTTTCGAATCTGTTCGTATCAAACGAACCGTCCGCCACGGGAGTTCCCCCGATGCACCGCCCTTCTGTCAGAGCGTGCGCCCCACCACCCACCACTTCGACGGCAGCTCGATCCGGGTGCCGTCGGGCCGGTACTCCGTGGTGATGAGCGGCAGTTCGCCGTGGGCGACGACCGTGAGCCCGGCCGCGGAGAGGTACACGGGCACCGCCTCGTCGGCGACCTCGCCGGGCGCGATGCCGTGCTGGAAGATCGGCGCCAGCTTGGCGGGCGGCCCCTCGGGACTCTGCGCGAGGCCGACCAGGATCGGCTTGGCGGCCTCGGACAGCTCGACGAGGAAGGCGCGGCCCCGGTCGCCGAGGAGCGCGGCGATGCTGTCCACGAGCTGCTGCCGGTCCTCGGGGGCGGCCTGGTGCAGTACGCCCCTCATGTAGACGTTGGCGTCGCCGAGTTCGGCGTGCAGTGTCTCCGGCTCGCCCTTCTCCGAGGCGTCCAGCAGCCGGTACGTCACCTGCCCGTCGGGGTCGGCGTCGCGGGCCTTGTCAAGAGCGGCGGCGGACAGATCCGCGCCGACGACCCGGCTGAAGTGGGCGGCGAGAAAACGGCTCTGCGTGCCGTTGCCACATCCCAGGTCCACGATCGGCAGCCCCGGGTCCAGCATCAGCGGCTCGAAGTGCGCGAGGTGCACTCCCGCCGTCAGGACCGGCTCCGCGTCCCAGAACACGGCCCCCTGCCGCCCCGGAGCGTCACGCCAGAACCCCTCCCAGGCATCCCGATACCGACCCGTCACGCCCATGCCCAACTCCCCAGGTTACGAAGGCATCCCGCCACACCTGGCAGGACAATACGGTGTATCGCGCCGGGGCAGCGTGAACAAGCACATGGCGCATTCCTTCACCCCCAGTTCGAGAAACGCGCGCTGGTGCGCTCCGGGGGCGCGGGGAACAGGTGTCTCAGCGCCGGGGCAGGGTCATCTCGAACCAGACGGTCTTCCCGTCCTTCGTACGACTGGCTCCCCATTCCCGAGCCAACGTACTGACCACCCGCAGCCCCCGCCCCTGCTCGTCCTCGGGCCCGGCGCTCAACAGCGTGGGCAGGTCGTGGTCGTCGTCGTCCACCTCGCACAGCAAGGTGTCCCCGCGCACCAGCCGCAGCTCCACAGGCCGCCGGCGGGTGTGCCGTACGGCGTTGGTGACCAGCTCGCTCACCATCAGCTCCGCCGCGTCGGCGAGCTTGGCCAGCCCCCACTCGTGGAGCTGCTCCCGCACCACCGCGCGGGCCCGCCCGACCTCGACCGGCTGCGGGGAGAACCGCCACTCGGCGACGTCGTCCGGCTCGATGCCGTTGAGGCGGGCCATCAGCAGCGCCACGTCGTCCTTGCGCCCGCCACGGGTGTTGAGCGCACGGATGATGGTGTCGCACGCGTCGTCCATGGAGGCGGCCGGATGCGCCGCGGTCTCGGTGAGCGTGGCGAGCCCCACCCCGATGTCCTCGCCGCGCACCTCGACCAGCCCGTCGGTGCACATCAGCAGCCGGTCGCCGGGCTCCACGCGCACGCGTACCGCCTCGAAGGGCACTCCCCCGACGCCGATGGGCGCCCCCGTGGGCAGCTCCAGCAGCTCGCTGCGACCGTCCCTGGCCCGCACGACCACCGGCGGGATGTGGCCCGCGTTGGCGAGGTGCAGCTCGCTCGCGATCGGGTCGTAGACGGCGTAGAGACAGGTCGCGAGGTAGGTGTCGCCGAGTCGCTGGGCGAGGTCGTCGAGGTTGCGCAGCAGCTGGGCCGGCGGCAGATCGAGCGCGGCCATGGTCTGCACGGCCGTACGCAACTGGCCCATCATCGCGGCGGAGTTGAGGCCGTGTCCCATGACGTCGCCGACGACGAGGGCGGTACGGGCTCCCGGCAGCTTGACCGAGTCGAACCAGTCGCCGCCGACGCGTCCGAGCAGGGTGCCCGGCAGATAGCGGGTGGCGATGTCGCAGCCCGCCATGCGCGGCGGGATGTGCGGCAGCATGCTGTCCTGGAGCGTCTCGGCGACGGACTCCTGGAAGGTGTACATGCGCGCGTTGTCGAGCACGAGGCCCGCGCGGGCGGCGAGTTCGGCGCCGGTGACGCGGTCCATGTCGTTGAACTCGACGCGCTCCGGGTGCCGTAGCAGGATCATGAACCCGAGGACCACATTGCGTGCCTTGAGCGGTACGACGAGCATGGAGCGGCCGGTGATCAGCGGCCGGATGTCGCGCTTCTCGAACTGCGAGGCGATGGCGTGCCCCATCTGCTCGCTGATGCGCGGCACCAGGACGGGCTCGCCACTGGTCATGCACTGGAAGAACGGCGTGTGCGCGGGGAACGGCATGGCTTCCCCGACCGGCACCACGTCGTCCCAGCGGCCGGGCTCGTCGGTGTGTTCGAGGGCGACCCGGTGCCACATGGTGGTGGTGTCGGGCACGCCGTCGGGGAACCCCTCGCCGGCGACGACCTGTTCGCGCAGATAGGTGCCGGCGACGTCGGTGAAGCGCGGTACGACGGCCCGGCTGACCTCGACGATGGTCCGGGACAGGTCGAGGGAGGTGCCGATCTTCCCGCTGACCTCGTTGAGGAACTCCAACCGCTCGCGTACGGCGACGTATTCGAGGTCCTCACCCTCGTCCGCCTCGTCCGGCAGCACGGGCAGCCCCTCGGCCAGCGCCCTGGCCGCCCGCTCGCGCCGCGCCTTGCGCTCGGCGCGCCGGGGCACCCCCCAGTCGGGGGTCACGGGCACCCGGTCGTTCTGGCTGAACTCCAGGACGGGATAGCCCAGTTCGAGGATCTGCGCGACGATGCGGGCGCTCTCCCCGACGCTCATGCTGGGGAGGATCTCGGGGAGCCGGCGGGCGAGTTCGTCGGCGCCCGGGAAGTCGGTGTGCAGGGCGAAGGCGGGGGCGATCCGCTCGACGGCGAGGGTGCCCTCGGCCGGGTCCAGGTCCTGGTGGAGCCCCTCGGCGTCGGCGGCGAGGACCAACAGGCGCTCACCGCCCGGCCCGACGAGCGGGTAGGCCCACCACAGGACGTCGACGCGGTCGGGCCCACTCACCGTGAGACGGGCGCGTCCTGCGGCCGGGTAGGAGAGCCTGCCGTCCAGGGAGGACTCGAGATCGGGGCCGAGACCGTCGTAGGCGGCCCCGTAGGTGGCGTACGACGGGGACTCGTCCTCGTCGGGCAGGGCGCCGGAGACGGGCAGCAGGTCGACCGCCGGACGGCCGATCGCCTCCTCCCGGGAGGCGCCGAACAGCCGGCGCGCACCCCGGCTCCAGTGGGACACCAGCCCGTCGCGGTCCACCACGACCACGGCCAGCGGGATACGTCCGGCCGCGGCGGATCCCTCCACCGCGCCGTTCCCTCCGTGGCCGGAAGGTGTGTCCCGCTCGGTGCCACGGTCGTTGCCGTTACCCATGGCGCAGGCCCTCTCTCCCCACGGCTCCGCAAGATCTGGCCTACTCCACCGTACGGCTCCGTCCGGTCACGGTGTGCGGCAATGCGGGAATTGGACGGTGGCGAATCGCCCCGGCGCGCGCCCGGGGTGAACACCCCGCCCCGCCTCGCACACCGGTTCTCAGTCCTCGTGCCCGAGTTGGAGGTCCCGCTCGGCACGTCCGCCGCCCGCCACCCGCAGCACCGTGGCGACGGGCGGGTAGCCCGCGGCGATGACGGTGTACTCGCCGGAGGACAGGTCGACGAAGCGGAAGGCACCGTCCGCCGGGGTGGTGAGGGTGTCCACGACATTGCCGGCCGCGTCCAGGAGCGTCACGCGCGCGTCCTCGACGGGCCGTCCGCCGCTCGCCCGCACGGTGCCGCGCAGGACCGCCCCGCCCGCGAGTTCGACGTCCTGGCGGGTCTCCCGGGCGGCCTGGACGGTGACGGGGAGCGCGGCCGGCCGGAACGCGCTCGCACTGGCGGCGAGGGTGTACTCCCCGGCCACCAGCTCGGTGACGACGTAGCCGCCCTCGGGGCCGCTGCGGGTGGTGGCGACGACCTCGCCGTGCACGTCGGTGAGGGTGACGGTGGCGTCGCGCACCGGGGTGCCGTCGGCGGTGTGCACACGGCCCGCGAGCCGTCCGGCACCCCCGAGGACGATGTCGATCTCGACCGGGCGCTCGCCGACGGTGACCGCGACCGCCTGCGGCTGGTGCCCGCCCGCGGCGGCGATCAGGACGTACGACCCCGGTCCGGGCGTGGCGAGCGCGTACCGCCCGTCCGCGCCGCTCGCGCCGCGCCCGATCTGCTGCCCGGCGACGTCGATGAGGGTGAGCGCGGCGCGGGGCACGACGGTCTCGTCGGAGTTGCGCACCGTCCCGCGGACGGGGACCTGCGCGGAGTGCGGTGAACGCGCCTGCGGGATCGGCGCCGTCTCCGTGTCGGGGGCGTTGTGGGACACCAGCGGTTTCTCCTTGAGGAAGAAGGCGATGAGCAGGCCGAGGACCAGCACCGGCACGAGGTAGAGGAAGATCCGCGGCATGGCGTCGGCGTAGGCCCGGATGTAGCCGTCGCGCAGCGCCGGGGGCAGGGCGTGGACGAGCTGCGGGGTGAGGGACTCGGGGTCGGGGAGGCCCGCACCGGAGGGGAGTTGCTCGGCGAGCGCGTCGGCGAGCCGGTGGGCGAAGAGCGTGCCGAAGATCGCTGCCCCGACGCTGCCGCCGATCTGTCGGAAATAGTTGTTGGCACTCGTGGCCGTCCCCAAGTCAGCCGGGCGCACGGAGTTCTGCACGGCGAGGACCAGCACCGGCATCACCATGCCGATCCCGGCGCCGAGGACGGCCATCCAGAGGCTGTAGTGCAGCCGGGGCGTGTCCGCTTCGAGGCGGGACAGGAGCCACATGCCGACGACGGCCAGGGCGCTGCCGAGGACGGGCCAGATCTTGTACCGCCCGGTGTGGCTGATGAGTTGCCCGGAGACGACGGAGGCGCCGACGATGCCGGCCATCATGGGCAGCATCAGCAGCCCGGACTCGGTGGCGCTGGCCCCGTCGACCATCTGCAGGAAGGTCGGCAGATAGCTCGCCGCGCCGAAGAGGGCGACGCCGATCACCAGTCCCACCAGTGCGGTGACGGTGAAGACGGAGTCCCTGAACAGCCGGAGCGGGATGAGGGGTTCGGCGGCGAAGCGCTCGGCGACGAGGAAGAGCACGGTGGCGGCGAGGGCTCCCGCGCCGAGCCCCAGGATCACCTTCGAGCCCCACGCGTACTCGGTGCCGCCCCAACTGGTCAGCAGGACAAGACAGGTGGAGGCCGCGGCGAGCAACAGGGCGCCGAGGACGTCGAATCGGGGCCGCACGGCGGGCTTCGGCAGCTTCAGCACGACGGTGACGACGGCGAGGGTCACCAGCCCGAAGGGGACGTTGAAGTAGAAGCACCAGCGCCAGGAGAGGTGGTCGGTGAAGTAGCCGCCGAGCAACGGGCCCGCCACGGAGGCGAGTCCGAAGGCGGCGCCGATCAGGCCCATGAAACGGCCGCGCTCCCGGGGCGGCACGATGTCCGCGATGATCGCCTGGACGCCGATCATGAGACCGCCCGCGCCGACGCCCTGGACCGCGCGGAAGGCGATCAGCTGGTCCATGGTCTGCGCCCGGCCGGCCAGCGCGGAGCCGATCACGAAGACGACGATCGCGAACTGGAAGACGCCCTTGCGGCCGAGGAGGTCGCCGAGCTTGCCGTAGACCGGCAGTCCGACGGTGGCGGTGAGCAGGTAGGCGGTGATCGCCCAGGACATCCGGTCCAGGCCGTGCAGCTCACCGACGATCTTCGGGAGCGCGGTGGCGACGATCATCTGCTCCAGGGCGGCGAGGAGCAGGGCGAGCATCAGCCCGAAGAAGACCAACCGCACGCGGCGGGGGCCGAGTTCGGCGGCCGGGGCGGGAACCTCCGCGACCGGTTCTTCCCGCACCAGAGTGGTTCCGCCCACGTACCGTTCCCCTCGTCGCACCTGTCACGCATTTCCCGCTTTGGGCGACAACTGCGAACAAGTGCGACGAGTTACGGCGTACCGGCGGGCCGTACGGAGATCCACTCGATCCGGTGACCGAGATCAACATCCGCGGGGCGCCGGGGACTTACTTCCCTACCCGCTTACTTCTCGACCTCGGTGGCGAGGTTCTCCAGGACCGCGTCGTAGATCCGGCCGAGACCCTTGGGCGCGAAGGTCTTCTCGAAGAAGCCGCCGATGCCGCCCGCGCCGTTCCAGACGCTGGTGACGACGACCCGGGACCTGCCCTCGCCCGCCGGGGTGACCCGCCAGGTGGTGACCATGGAGGAGTTGCGGTCCTTCTCGACGAGCTCGCCGTCGGTGGGCTCGGTGACCTCCAGGAGGCAGTCCCGGATCCGCTTGCTGGTGGCCTGGAGCTTCCAGTGGACGAGGGTGCCCTCGCCGTCGCCGCCCTCGCGCACCTCGTACTCGCTGAACTGCTCGGGGAGCACCTTCGCGCGCGTGCCGCTGTAGTCGGCGAGGGCGTCGAACACCTTCTCCGCGTCCGCGGCGACGACCCGCTCCGTAGTGGCCTCGACCTGCGCCATCGACATCCTCCAGGACCTCAAGTTCTCGGGCTTGGGGCAAGCCAACCACCCCGGGCCACGGCCGCCCAAATCGGGGTTGCGCAAGAAATCGAACAAGTGTTTCACTCGGGGAGCAGTGCTACCGAGGAGGCCTCATGCGCTGGGAGAACCTCACCGACTCCACTGAACACAGCCGGGCCGACGCCGCCCTGTTCGGCGCCGACGCGGTGGTGAGCCGTACCTTCGACACGCCCGAGTTCGCCGGGATCACGTTCCACGAGATCCGGGCCCGCTCGATCATCAACCGGGTGCCGGGCGCCTCCCGCATGCCGTTCGAGTGGACGGTGAACCCCTACCGGGGCTGCACGCACGCGTGCGTGTACTGCACTGCCTGACTCTATTGAGCCCGGGAGGGCCGACGCTCAGCACTCCGAACGCGGACAAGGCATGGAAAGGCATGACGAGGTCCTTCCCGACCCCGGAGGCGCCAGGCCAGTATGCAGCGCCGAACAAGGCGGAGAGGACGGCTTACGCCGTACTGCTGCACGGACCGGCTGCGCGCTCAGACGGCGCCGACGCGAGTCAGTGGCTGCTGCTGCGCGACCGCACAGCGAAGCGCCGGTAACCGACACACCAGCAACAGCCACACTCCAGGAACGCGTCAGCCTCCCAGGACACCGTCGAGGCAGTCCTGCCGACGGAGCGGGCGAACGCGCTGGGTGCCACGGTGGCGGCCCGCCTGTTCCAAGTCGACGCCATCTCGGGATTCACCAGGTCGCGGAAGATCTCGTCGGCGTTCACGGAGAGGCGGGCCCCGTCGATGAGCCCCCGCACCGCCTGACGGGATCGCACGGCCGCGTGGCGGGCACACCATCATCCGCCCCGGGCGCCGGGCCGAGGCTGCGCCATGGCGAACTCGCCGGTGAACAAGAAATGCGCATCGGGGACTCCCCGCGATAGAATCCTCGAACTCTTCAGGAACTTACAGACTGCAGCTGCGGCCGCTGTCGCCCTCCGCCCGATGCCCCTACTGGCCATCCAAGCCAGGGGCGCCGTTGCCGCTTCGATAGCCGTACGCCGCGCAGGCCTGACAGGCGTGCGCGGTGTACGGCAGCCGGTGCCGAGCAGGCACCACGCTCAGCCCACTGCGGCTGCGAACCCACGCCCCGGACTGCAGCCGCACAGCGCGCAGATACCGATGCCCAACCAGAGGGCGCTTCGGTCCCAGGGACCCGAACGACGGGCCGGCGCCGTCGAAGGCCCCGGAGCCGCCTCACTCCCCTGCCGGCCGATCCAACCGGAACGGATGCCGCGAGCTGCCCGGCCCGGTGACGCGGCGGTCCAGCATCATGGCCGTCGTCGAGGATGTACGCCTTGGTGAGGAGATCACCGATGGCGTTGACAGCTGCGGAGATCGCCGACATTCGGCGCTACGCCCAGGAACTGGCCGACCAGGCGCCCCCACTCACCCCCGAGCAACGGGACCGCCTCAAAGCCCTCCTCCGGCACAAACCGACCAGGCCGAAACCGATCGCAGCCTAGAAGCGTGCCACACCAGGCCGGAGTTCCAGCACCAGACCAACAGGGGCCAGTCCATGCATCACATGCCGAAGACCCGGCTTCCCGCTCGCTGATGTCAGATACCGCTGGTTGATCACCTGGAACAGGGCGGAGGCGCCGTCCTCGGGCAGCGCGAGATAGCCGAGGACGATGATCAAAAGCCTCGGACCGGCGAAGAACCGCATGCGAGGCTTCCAGCGTCTTCCGAGGGCGGCCTTGTGGCACTTGACGGCGAGTTCGTCGGCGGTCGTGAATAAGAACTCCTAACGGAATGCGGGTGTCACTCCTGTGTGCCGTTGGGGTAATGAGAGAGCGTGATCCGCAACCGCAGCTGGCTGACGATGTGTTGTCCAGAACTGGACAGGGCCCAGTCGGCTTCAGGTTGGCGGGAGTCCAAGCACCCGGGCTGACGCGGGGTGTCGCCGTCTGATCAGCCGTTGGACGGACGGGGTGCGAGATGCCGCGCGACGACTGCACGTATCCCGTCGATGTCCGCTCCGTCGCGCAGTCCGCGCTTCGGCAGCAGGGCCATTCCGCCCACCGTGTCGTCGATGACCAGTATGAAGAGGTTCGCCGTCTCGATGTAGTGGCGGAACGACGCCCAGGGGATCGTGGTCTCCACAAGTTCCGTGGCGGCGTGTATGCCGTTGTCGTCCGCCTGCATGGTGTACTCGCCCTGGGAACGCGCGTACCTGGTCATCTGTCGCACTCGGTACAGCTGGTTCACCCACCCGCCCACGAGGCTCCCCAGTACTGGGCACAGGGCTGCGGCCACCAGCACGGTCACGCTCTTGGGTGCCGCGAGCATCAGGAGAAGCACGGGAACGGCCGTCGTGATCAGCCCGGCGATCAATGGAAGACGCCACCAGTGTGCGGGGGAGCCAGACCGTGCGTGCAGCGCCTCGGCCATGTCGGCCCGGGTCGGCAGATAGGCCAGCTCGACACCGGCCGACGCCGGTGCCGCCTCCCGCTCCTCGTTCTCCATGGAGCGGGATCGTAGCGGCACCCGACGGACCGCCTTGGCCAGGGCCCCAGGCTCCGTGCATCACCCTGTCGGTGGCAAGGCCACGAGCCGCCTCCAGCAGATGAGTGCGCATCCGAGGGTGAGGAAGGCTTCGTGGATGTCGTCACGGATCTCCCAACGGATTCGCAAGCGGCGGAACCAGTGCGATGGGCGAAGGCCCGCTCCACGACCCAGCGTTGGGTGCCCAGGCCGGAGCCGTGCTCGGTGCCCCGGCGGGCAATCAGCGGCTTCACACCGAGTTCCCGGACAAGGCGGCGGTACTTGTCGTGGTCGTAGCCGCGGTCACCCAGCACCACATCCGGGCGGCGCCTGGGCCGGCCGCGCTTGCCCCACACCGGCGGTACCGCCTTCAGCAGGGGGACGAGCTGAGTGACGTCGTTGCGGTTGCCGCCGGTCAACGTGGCGGCGAGCGGGATGCCGGTGGCGTCGGTGATCAGATGGTGTTTGCTGCCCGCCCTGCCCCGGTCGACAGGACTTCGTCCGGTCTTGGATCCCCTTTTAACGCCCGTACGTGAGAGCCGTCGACCGCGGCCCGGGAGAAGTCCAGGGCATTTGCGCGGCGCAGCTTCGCGAGGAGGACCTCGTGCAGCCGAGGCCACACGTCAGCCTCGGTCCACTCGGCCACCCGGCGCCAGCAGGTCATGCCCGACCCGAAGCCGAGTTCCTGCGGAAGGTGTTCCCAGGCGATCCCCGTGTGCAGCACGAACAGGATGCCCTGGAACACCAACCGGTCCGGATGCCGCTTTCGTCCCGGATGCCGGGTCCGACGCTCCACCCTGGGCAGCAGCGGCTCGATCACCGCCCACAACTCGTCATCGACTTCCCACGGCTTCGGCCGAGCCACCCCGCACCCCCGGATCACCAGTCCTGGAGTGATCCAACCACCTCGAAGATCATTTCGTTAGGAGTTCTAAGACCCGGTGTCCGGCGTCGACCGCGGCCCGGCCGAGCGCAACGGACAGCATCGTCTACTGGTGCCGCGCCAGTGGCGGAACGCGCAGCTGCGGCTTGGGCGTGAGTGTGGGGCTCTTCGCAGGGCTGGCGCCTCATGCCGAGGACATTTCAACGCAGGAGGGCTGCGACGGACGCGGGGAGAAGATCCCGCAGATCGGTGATCTGAACTTGGGCGGCATGGGTCGCGGTGAACTGGGCGACGGACATGTTCGGCGCGCCGAAGACGGTGGTGAAGGTCCGCAGCGCCCCTGGGCTGCGGACCAGGGCCCAGGCCGCGGTTGACGTGCTGGTGGTCGGGAAGCGGCGGGGCTCGGGGCCGATCACGAACAGCTCTGCCCGGCGGCCGGAGGTGTCGGGGGCGAGCATCACGAGGTCCTTGAAGGTCTGGCGATTGCGCATGACGTCCGCGCCGAGTCAGCGAGCGAGCTTGAACTCCGCGACGCGCTGGTCTGTCTCCAGGTCTGACGGGCGGCTCGGGTCGTTGCTGGCGCCGCGGGAGGGGCGGATGGTGACCGGCCGGGCATACAGCCCCAGCCCCCGGTGTCAGCGCTCGCCGCCGGAACGCGTGTCGACAGGCAGAACGGAGTTCCTACGTACACTGCACCGCTGTGCCAATTGACACTTGCCCGAGCTGTGGCGAGACCGACGGCTCCTGTATCACGCTCACGCCGCTGCTCGACCGGCCCGAGGCTGTCGTCGGCTGCTTCGCCCATCTCTGGTTCGACGTCCGCAACCGTGAACCGTATGCGAGCCGTGAGGAGTGGCTTGCGGCTCTTGAAGAGTTCGCGCCCATGGCAGCCAGCGAGCCTGTGAAGGCAACCGAGACCCTGCGGACGCTGGAGCTGCGGGAGACAGCGCAAACCGTTGCCATGTCCGATGGGCTCATGGAGTACACCGGCTGCGGGGACTTCGACCTCGACATCCATGAGTACCTCGGGCCTGTCGCCATCTGCCCAGACTGTATGCAGCCCCTTGGCAAACACATCTTCGCCGTCGGAGCGGCTTACTGCTGGCAGCACTTCTCCCAGCAGTACAGGCTCATCGACTGCCCACGCTTCCCCGACCTCCCCCGTGACGCCGACGTACTCAAAGTCGAGATGAGCAGCCAGGCATGGGCGACCATCAAGGACCGGTTCCCCCTGGTGCCCCTCCCCTACGAGGACGATGAGGAGTAGGGCGCATTGCGAGCCGAGAACTCCCTTCCTGCGTACGTCGATTGGTGCGTGAGGCCGAAGGCCGGGATGCCGAGCCGAGCGTCTGCATGCTGGACGCGCAGAGCATCAGTCGGGGTGCCAAGCGAAGAGGTCGCGGTGGTCGACATCGTCTGTCCAGTAGCCGTATCGGTTACCGAGCACGGAGAGCAAGGCATGGGGGGCGATAGAGTTCTGGCGGATAATCAGGCCGAGGTGGTTGCAGGCAGCTGACAGGGCTGCCGCCTGCAGGTGCAATCGCATGGCATGCTTGGTGAAGGCTTCGGGGGGCACCTGCAGGTCTTCGGGACGCTCGGGCGCTGTCATGACGGCGATGATCTGGGCCCGGCGCTCCGCTGAGTCGCCGGGGGCGGGACGAAGCCCCTGCTCTTGAGCGCGTCGGCTCCCCGTGAGGTTGGCGATGGCGGTCAGCAGGTGCCAGTCGAGCCATCCCTGTTCGCGTAGAAGCGAGGCGGTGCGCCGGAAGGCGGGGTCGGCCAACAGGCGCGGAAGCGTGTGACGCACGATCGGCAGCATGACCGAGTATCGGGTGCGGACGGCTTCGAGCGCTGCGTCGTGGCTGTAGCCGGGGCCGGGTCCGGTCTTGGCGTGCAGGGCGGGCGATTTCGGCTGTGCGTTGCGGGGGCCGACGCCTCCGACGGCTGGGTCGGTCAGTGCGGCCATTCTCTGGTAGTCGCCGGGCTTGAGGAAGTCCGCCAGATCGTCGTAGGGGCGGCCGGCGGTGAGCTTGTGCCACAGCCCGCTGGCGAATGCTTGCTCGACGAGGTTCATGAATGCCTCGTCGGGCAGCAAGGACTGGGAGAGCAGCACTTGGGCTGCGGCTCCCAGCAGTTGTGTGTGGGCCGTCTCCGGCTGGAGATGGTCGGCTCCGGTCAGCCTCACCGTCCACCGGTTGGTGTCCGCGTCGGTAGTCTGTTCACAGTCGGCGGGCTGGTCGGGGGCGGTTGCGGCATCAGCGTGGACTTCGACGGCCAGGCGGCCGGGAAGAAACAGCGGGTCGTATCGGGCGAGTTCGGCGAGAAGTACCTGGACCGCGGCGGTGAAGCGTTCGGCGGCCAGGACCGAGAACCGGTCGTTCGCGCAGGTGATCTCCCAGCCGACGTCAAGGGCGGTCCAGGTGTAGCGGCGTGTGGGTCCGGCGTCGCTGAAGGGTCGCCCCACTCCCCGAGTGTCGGCTGCGCCGGCGCAGGCGTCCTCGGTCACCGGGGGTTCACCAGATGTCGGGGCGAGGATGTCGTCAATGATGGTGTCGATGCCTGCCGAGGCGGTGATCTCGTGGATCAGTGGCACGAAGCCGGGCCGTATCGCGCGCGCGGCGCGCATCGTGGTCGCCTGGTTGGCCATCATGTCCCACACGTAGGGGTGGCGTTCGGGGTGGTATGGCTCATCGAGGTAGGCGTTTTGCGCCCACAGGCCGATGCGGAACAGATGGGTGGCGGACAGCCAGTCGCCGGCCTCATGGTCGTATAGCGCGGCCAGGATGATGCCGCGCGGGATGAATCGTCTCAGCTGCGGGTCGGGGGCGGACTTCGCTGCGGCGGCTGCCGCCAGGGCGTACTGTTTCGCGGCGATGGCCAGGCCGAGCTCGCTGTAGATGCGCGAGCACAACAGCAGCATCGTCAGTCCGCCCTCCAGGGTCTCGCCGTGCCACCAGTTGGCCTTGGCCTCGTGGATCTCTTGGAGGGCCTGCAGGATGCGGTCGCTGGTGAGCAGGGCCAAGCCGCGGGTCTGGGCGCGTTCCCCGCGTGCGGCGTGGCCCGTGACCCGGTCGGTGGCTGCATCGAGCAGGTCACGGACTTCCCGGTACTGCGGATGATCCACCAAGTCAGGCGAGAGCATGTCGAACAGGGCCGCGGTGTGCTCGATGGGGAACAGCGGGGCGTCCTCCAGATGGCGGCCCAGCCGGGCCAGCGTCTGCATGCCGGTATCGATGTCGACCAATGGGGGCCCGGATGGTGAAGTGCGGACCGGCTCACCAGCTTCCACGGCTCTGCGAACGTCTGTAGTCACCTCTGCGATGGTCGGCAGATCCTCGGGAACCGTCCGAAGGTCGATGGCCATGTCCGGGTGCAGTGCGAGACGGGCTCGCAGCGCAAGGAGGTGCGCGGCAGCGTGGGGAGGAGGGCCACCGGACAGCAGGCGGTCGGTCTTGTCTTCCAGCAGGCGCTGCCAGCCCTGCAGTTCGTCGGAGGTGACGTCGGTGAGCCGGCGGACCAGGGCGCCGAATCCGTACTCGATCAGCACCACAGCATCTTGGAGGATTCCGGCGTCGGTGAGCGCGGTGTCCGCCGTCACAGCAGCGAAGAAGTCCCGGGCCAGCTGGTCCGCCGGGCGCATCGTCTCCTGGCCGCGCAGGGTCGCTACCACGATCTCGTAGCGCGCTCGCAGGGCAGTGTGGTCGCCAAGCGTGGCATCCAGCAGTGCGCGGGCATAGCCTATCCATTCTGGCAGGTCAGAGCGTGCCTCTACGTGGAAGGTGGCATACCGCAGCGGCTCCCTCAGGTCCACCAGGTCACCCAGCGTGCGGCCGGGCTCAGCACGTGCCCGCCACCTTTGCTGCGCCTCGGCATACCAGTCGGGAAGAACAGCAGCATTGTCCGGTCGCGGGGGAGCCAGCTCTGAGGGCAGATGCAGATACTGGACGGCCAGGTAGAACAGGTCGTGATCGGCCAGGTGGTGGGACAGCGAAGCGCCGTCCCAGATGTCCAGCTCCACCTGGTGCGTGCGGGCGGCCTCCTCGATGAGTTCGTGGCGCTTCCTGGTAGACACGGCGGTCACGGTGAAGTAGATCACGCGGGAAACTGCACTGCCCTGCCCGCAGATCGATGCGAGGTCGCTGCGGATCTTCGCCGGGATTTTGGTGCGCTGGATGGTGCAGGCCATCACCACGCGTTCCGTCGAGGCCAGGGCTTCAAAGCAGGAGGTACCCGGCAATTCGCGTGGGATGTTGCTCCAGTGGCTCTCGGCGTCCCTGCCCTGGTCGCCGCCGCCGCTCACCGGACCGGTCGTCGGCAACAGGTTGCTGGTGACCCGCCGCCGCGCCAGCCCCAGACACAGCGCCTCGAATTCGTGATGACTGTTGCTCTCACCGAGGATGCTCAAGGCGAAGCGGATGCGTCGCTCAAGCTGGACGGCGTCATCGGTCATACGACTCTCCCTCGGCTTTCCCGCCGCGACTACGGACATCCACCAGTGTCGTGGACGCTACTGACATTCGGGCTGCGACGCCTGAGCGAGAAGCACAGCCCCCGTGGACGACAGCAGCCGCCGTCACCTGCGCTCTCTCACCCGTAAGGCAAGCCACGGCATCGTCCGCAGCGCCGCCTGCGTCCTCGTCGCGAACGCGACGGGATGGAACAACTATTGGATCAATCAGCGCTGACCCTGCGCAGCCCCCGCTGATCCCGTCGTCCGAGGGCCTGGTGGTCCGATCCGAGGCCGGGCCACCGCCGACTCGCCGCGCACAGCGGCTCGCAGCACCGGCGAGGGTGGCCCAATCCCCGGCTGCGTCCGCGCCGTCCATTCTGGTCTCAGCCGCCGGTAGGCAGTCCTGGAAGTACGATCCCGAGGTAGGCGGCGAGGACGCTGCCCAAGGCGCCGCTGGCGACGGGTGACAAGACGGCCACCGCCTGAGCGCCCCACCGCTGGAGGCGTCCCGAATCGGGGTTAACGCTGGTGGCTTCCTCTTCCATGCGCGTCGCCAGTTGGGTGATCTCAGCAACATCGTCTTCGGGCAGCCCCAGGATGGGAACGGCCTGGCGGAGTGCTCGGACAGCCATGACGACCTGAGCAAGGTCGACGCCGCTGTGCGTGGTCGCGTTCAGCGTGAAGTCGCGGCTGTTCGCGGCGATGTTGCCCGTGTTCTGCCCGATGTGGATCGTGGTGTTCCCACCGGTGTTGCGGCGTTCGTACGCGCCGATGTCGCCCTGGTAGTTGTCCACGCAGTCTTCTCCTTCGGCGGTGATCTCGGCTTGGACGGGCCCGTCCGAGCTCGCATTCCGGTCTCCTTTGATCAGGCCCTTGGCGCTGAGATAGGCGGAGGCCCGGTCGATGTCCCTGTCGGTGAGGCGTTCGCCCTCGAAGAGGGACAGCGGGTCGTTCAGCACGTCCGCGACGGCAGGCAGCAGGATGTCGTCGTGTTTGCGGTGCCACAGCCAGACCAGCAGGCCCTTGCGTGCGGCGGCGGCCCGCGCGGCCGGGTCGGCACGCCGGCGCCTGCGCTCCTCGATCCATTCAAGGCCGCGCGAGGTCAGGTTGGCTTCCGGGCCGTCGTGGGTCGTGTGACGGTCGTCCAGGAGCCGTTGGCCCTTGCAGAACTGCAGGAGTTGGTACGTCTGGTTCTCGGTGAGGCCGTGCGACTGCCCGAACTCGGTGATCGGCACCCCACCCAGTGGATCAGCTCTCGTGCGGTCGTAGACCCATTCCACGAGCGGTTCGTGCAGGGCGGAGAAGTCGGCGGACACAGGGTGCTCCCTTGCTCGGTACGACGGGTGCTGTGCTGGTGCTCATTGCTTTTCAATGAAGGGCAGTCCGACGGCGGCGAGTTTCGTCTGCAGGTTGATGTCCCTGGTGGCCACGTAGACGGCGGAGCCTGGGTGCCGGGACTGCAGCAGCAGGGTGGAGGCCACGAAGCGGTCGTCGAGCATGTCCATGTCGAGCCAGTTCGGCAGCCCGTCACCCTTGGGCTCGATGTGCTCGAAGACGGCATGCACATCACCGGCCACCCGCACACCGCGCAGCACATCGCCGTTGGTCCGAAGCCCTTTCAGGCGGCGGTCGGCCTTCTTCGCCGCATCGCGGATGTCGGGGTTGCGACCAGCGAGCTTGTGGTCGTCCAGCTCCCTTAGAACGACGGGCAGCAGGTGGACCATGTACCGATTCCCGAGCAGCGGTGTATAGATCGCCACGTCGGGATCATCGAGCAGCATGTTCGTGTCGACCGCTACACGCACCGCCCAGGCGTCATCCGGCAGGAGCTCGCCCACCTTCCGGAGCGTGGCCACGGCCGCCTTGACCTTGTCGATGGCCTTGTCCATGGTGGCTGGCACGGTGGTGTCCCGGGGGCGTACAAGCCAGCGCCTCAGCAGAGCAAGGCTCCCGTCGAGGCGCTTGGTGACCTCTGGGGTCGGGTGCGGGAACAGCAGCCGGAACAACGGTTCCCATTCCCGTACGCGCCCAAGGAGCTCTATCCTTCGCGTCTCGAGTTCGGGGCCGCTGGGTACCCAGCCCCACTTGGCGGCGCCGAAGTGAACGAAGCCGCTGGACCGGCGGTTAGGGTCGACGTTCCGGATCTGTGAGTCCCCGAGAACCTTCAGGAAATCCGCTTCGATCTGGTCCAGGTCGGACCGGAGGCGTTCCAGGTACGTCGGCGGAGCTTGTGCGGAGGCCATCTGCCGATGATGCCGCACGCCTCTGACAGCCCATTCCTATTCCGCAGGAGTACGGCTCGGGTTCTGTGGGGCGAGGTGAACGACGTCTACAGGCTCTGGATCCCTTGCTCTACCGCTTCAAGGGCAAGGCGCTGGACGTCAGGTGAGTGGGCGAGTCCTCGGATGGTGGACATGACTCCGTTCGCGATGCGCCGGACCACACCGCGGTCCGGTTCAGGGGTCGTGGCAGCCGTCTGGAGGTCGCTCACCTGGGTCAAAAGCCCCTGCTGTTCGTCGGGGTCTGAGGTCAGGGCGGGGGCTAGCTGCTGGATGAGGGTGGCCGCTGCCAAGATCTGTGCCGGGTCGAAGCCGGTCTGTGTCACAGCGTTCTGGGTGAAGCCGGTGCTGTTGGCTGCGATGTTGCCACTGTTGTTAGTGATGTGGAACGTCACGGGGCCGTTGTCCTTCCGACGGATGTAAGCACTGATGTCGCCGTTGTAGTTTTCCACGCAGTCCTCGCCTGCTGGGGTGATCTCGGCGAAGACCGGGCCCGTCATCTGGTCGACCACGCCGGCGCCTTTAGTCAGTCCGTGCCGCTCCAGGTGCGCGGAGGCTCGATCGATCTCGTCTTCCGTGAATCGCATGCCTTGGTCCACGGCGAGGTCGTCGTCTGAGAGCACGTCAAACACGTTTGGCATGGGCACGGCCGGATCCTGGCGCTGTTTCTGGTGCCACAGCCACGTCAGCAGGGCCGTGCGGGAAGCGCTGACGTGAAGCACTGAATCAAGCTGAGGCATGGGCGCCGGCTGCCCGTCGGCGAAAAGTTCACTGTGGGCCTCTTCGAGGACCGCGTTCACCTGCTTGCATGCCTCGCTCACGTAGGCGAGCAGGTCGGAGGCGTGTTCGTAGCGCATGACGTCCTGCGGAATGTCCATCGTCCAGCTGCCGTCCGGCTGCTTGCTGTACGAGTGGTGCAGGAGCGGCTCGCGGGAGAAATGGTCCGGGACCATGCGGATGATGCGGGCGCGCATGTGCGGGAACGCCTCCTGGAGGCTTTCGGAGGTGAGGACGACCCGGGTGACCTCGTTCGGCGAACGCGGGGCGCTCCGCCACAGCATGACCATGTGATGGAGCACCCGCAGGAAAGGATCCCCCAGGTCGGACCGTGCTTCTTGCAGAGCCCAGGCCGCGGCGACCGTCAGTGCGATCCGGGTGTCCGCCGCAAGGATGCGGGGAACCGCCGTGGTGAAGCCGTAGGAGAGTCCCAGCGATCCGACGGCCCCGACACGCGGAAGCGAGTCGAGCACACCCCGCGGGTGTTCCATTCCGAAGGACTTGGCCCTGTGTTCCACCCAGTCCCACATGGGCCACTGGCCGTCCGGATCTGCCGCCTGCTGGGTGCCGATCATGGCAAGCAGCGCGAGTTGCTGCCGACCGAGTTGGACTTCCGTCAGGTCGTGCACGGACATGTTGGCGGTGCCCCCCGGTGCAGAAGTATGGCGACGCCTACGGACACTAGTGGACAGAATCGCGTCAGACTATTTCCGGTGCGCTAGCCAGGTCTGTGCCCAACGGCCCCCGCGTACCGCTCCATCAGGAGTCCCCGGCCGAGCAGGTGGGAAGGGAGTCCTTCCCCGTAGAGACGTAGACGGCGGGGGCCCACTCGCCGCTGTCCATGCGGTACCAGATGCCGTCCCGCTGAGGAGGCTCGGGGCCCTTGTACTCGTCGCCCAAGTCGATAACACGTCCGCCAGTGACCTGGCACTTCACTCTGATCTTGGCGGTCCGGTAGTAGGCATGGACAGACGTACCAGCGCCCTTTTCGTAGGTGTCGTAGACCTTGACGATCGCGCTGGGGTCCTTGGGGTCGTCGGTGCTGCCGACCTCGTCGTTCGACCACTCGATCGTGGCGTCGATGTACGGCTGGGTGTCAGGGGTGGTCGTTCCACCGCTCGTCGACGGACCGGTGTTGCCGCTCGTGTCCCCCGACGACCCGCCTGAGGAACGGGGACTCCCCGAGGTAGCGCCAGAGCCGGTATCACCGGAGGCTGAGCCCGTCGTGCCGCCGGAGTTGCTGCCGCTCCGGGCATCGCTAGCGGGCTCCGTCCCGAGGGAGGTGGCGTAGCCAGGCGAGCTCGCGCTCGGCGTCCGGCTCGCGGTGGGCGAGGGCGAGCCCTTTGAGGGGCCCTCGGACGGGGCCGGGCCGGACGGGCTGCCGTTGACCTCAACGTGCCTGTCCTTCCACGGGTCCGTGTCTGTCAGGGCGTCGCCACCCATCCCAAGCGCGACGAGCAGGAGCGCGACGGCCCGGACGGTCACCCTCTTCGGTTTTCCTCGGATCCCGCCCCAGCCTGTCGGCCGACGGGGAGTGACGGGCAAGCTCTGCGTCACGGGGTTCTGGATGAAGCCGGAGCTGTTGGCTGCGATGTTGCCACTGTTGTTAATGATGTGGAACGTCACCGGAGCGGGGCCGTGCTGACGGTTGTCCGCGCTGTCGGCCTGCTCCTGGCCCGGGGGTAACTGGTCGTTCATCGTGCGGGGTGCCTCCGTTGGACCCGAGCCGATCAGCCTGTGTGATTCGAAATCATCCCAGCCAACCCACACGATCAGCCCCCTGGCCAATAAACCCATAAAATGTTCTTGGTCGCATTCGGTTCGCTACGCGTCCCGCCTGCGGACAGTCCCGTTTCGCGTTCGACGTCTTCTCCCGGCAGCAAGACCTCCACATCGCTCAGGCGGCCAGGAACACGCACTTACTTCGGGGCGTGAAGTCTCAGCCCCGGGTGATCCAGTCGGTCACTGCGGCGGCCTTCATAAGAACGGTCGGTACGTCCACACAGCCAATATCCGAAGGTGAGGGGCCGCGGTGCCGTTCCGCCGGTCTCGATGGAGGACATCGTGTCGTGGTGGGGTCGCGGCGTCGTTGGACGATGCGCCCTCGAGCCGGGCTCAGAGATGTCATGGCTTCTCCTCCGAGGCCCGTGTCGTCTCCTGGAGCAAGACTCACTCTTCGTCGGTCAGGGCCTTGACGAACGACTCTTCGGAGTCCAGCGAGCGGAGCAGGGGACCGAGGAGCCTTCGTGTGACCGTGCCCGGTGCGTCGCGCAACTCGGCCAGGGTCACGCCGGTGCTCTCCTCGTACGTGTCGGCGCTGTACCTGTGGTTACTGGCGAAGATGGACGGCTGACTCCATCGACGTCGGCCACGGAGCCGGTTGGCTCCGACGGCCACCGCCCAGTTCCCGTGGTAGCCCACGTCATCGGAGATCAGGCGGATCAGCTCCAGCATGTGTCGGGTGAAGACGACGGTGGCAGCGTCGAAGATGACCTGCTCCGCATCACCTGGCGACTCGTACGGCCTGGAGGTGCCCTCGGAAAGACGGGTCATGAGCAGCCGCAGCCCTCCGTCCTCGAAGAGCTGAAGCTCGGTGACGGACTCGTCGGAGGAACGGCCTTCCGGGGCGTAGACGCGGCCGGCTCCGAGCCCCGAGGAGCTGAGAGCCACTCCCCGCGCGCGCCGGTGCCCCTGATGGGCGGAAGACAGATCAGGGCTGAAGCCCATCCCGGAAAGCGATGCCCGGGTGCGAGGGGCTTCCAGGGCACGACGGATCAGGGCGTGCAGGCGCTGGTTCCAGTCCCGGGCGCCGGTGATAGGCAGGCACATGTCCCGTCGTCCGGCGGTCGGCTGGGCGATCAGGAAGAGATGGGACTGGGATCCGACGTCGCGCAACGGATCCTCGTCCATCTCCTTGCGCAGCAGGGTGAGAGCGTCGGCCTCGGTATTGCGTCGCCGTGCGTGGAGTGCGACGACTTCGGAGTCGCCCATCTGGTACTTCGTCTTGTCGCCGCGGCCGAAGTACCTGTTGTCGACCATGTGCGGTGCGACGGGGCTAGCCGGGATGTGCACGATGAGGTAGCCGGTCCCGTCGTCGGCCGCAGCGCTGATCTCCTCGGTGAGGATCGTCAGCGGCGGGTCGGGGATGGTCCGGGCCACCTGCTCGATCTTCTCCGGCAGTCCGTTCAGCGGCTGGGGAGCGAGCTCGAAGGTGCGGCTCTCCTTGTTCTCCTGGACGCCGATGATCAGGGCGCCGCCGTGGACGGCAAACGAGGACAGGTCGCGTGCCAGTTCCTTGTTGTCGCCCTTGCTGTTCGGGGCCTTCTTCAGGTCCAGGTGGTGGCTTTCCTCGAACAGGCCGCCGTCGACGGCGGCCTGGAGGTCAGCCTCGGTCTTCGGCATCCACCGGGGGTTGTCGGAGGAGAGGTAGATCGATGTCACTATGGGGTCCCGCTTCCCGTGATCCAAGGCCCGGCACGGGCCGTAGCCCAGGGGGCTGAGCGCCAAGGGTACGGAGCGGGTCCGACAACAGGCCTTCCGTTTTCCGGGACACTGTGGGGCATCCCCCTTCGTCGGTCGGGCGGGGTCAAGACGTCGCGGTCTGCTCACCGCCGGCCTGCGTGGCGGCTTCGACGTCAGTCACGAGCAGCACCTGCGTGAGACGGGCGGCGGAGTCGGCCGGAATGAAGCGAACACAACACCGGTCAATACGGCTTCACGGCACTGCACTCCCACTTCACTCGGCCCGAGGTTGCTGAGACAGGGGTGGGAGCTTCCCTCGATCGATGCGGTCCTGCCAGGTGTCGAGCACGAACTCCGTCACGGTCACGGTGCTGTTCATTGCCAACCTTGCGTGGCGGGTCAGCGCTGGACTCGGTGCGGTGCGTCCGTGGCCGAGTCCGAGCTGGTTGCGCAGCTCGGCCAGGCCCTGCACCGTCGTGGTGAGTGTGCGCAGGATCTTGACCACCGTGGCACTGGCCTTGGCGTGGTCGGCCACGGCGTCGGCATTCAGGCCCAGCAGCGTCGTGACACGCTTGAAGAGGGGCGGCAGGTCTTCTCCGGCCGGGAACTCTATGCCTTGTTGTTCCAAGATGATTTTGCACAAGCTTTCGACGAGTTCCTTACACGAGGCGATCGCTGCGGCCGGGTCGCGTTCCAGGCCAGCTCTGATGCGCTCTTGATGTTCGTGGAGCACTCGGGGGTCGGTCAGGAGCGGTCGAGATTCGAACTTCAAGTCCGGCCGGGCGCCGTGGAAGGACGCTCGGGGGCCGCCTGCGTAGACCGGCAACCCGCTGATGTACTCGGTCGGGTAGAGCTCGAAGCCGTCTTTGGTGAGGATGTCGTTGAGCTTCTCGGCCAGACGTTGGACCTCGGCCGGGTCACGCCGCACCACGGGGTGGAGCATTTCGGCGAGGAAGTTCAAGAGCGGCTGCGGAGAGTCGCTGCTGAGGCCGAAGCGGGAGTCCGTGAACACCCATTCCGGCGGCCAGTCGTCGTTGTTGATGCAGTGCTGCCAGATGTCTTCTCTCGCCGTGAGACGCCGGTAGCCATCGCCTTCGAGAGCGTCCAGGTCGTACAGGCGTTCCAGGAACCTCACCTCGTCCAGAGCGCCCCACCACCAGACCTTCTCGACGACCAGGAGGTCGATAAGGCGCTGGCGAGTGACGACGGTGAGCCGCTGTGGTGCCACCGGCTGCCCTTTCTCATGAGGAGTTCCAGCTCGCGCCGGCTCAGGTTGAGGCTGCGGGTGTGTTCCTCGCAGGCGGGGTCAGTGCGGGGGCCACCTTGCGCCAGGGGGCGTTGGGGTCGGCGAGGGTGTCGAGCATCAGCTCGCACCAGGTGGCGGCGGCACCGACGGCGAAGCGGGCATGCCGGGGGCCGAGCCCTATGGGTGCGGCCAGCCGTCCGTGGCCGGTCCCGTACCGGTTGCGCAGTTCGGCAACGCCGATGGCAGCCGAGGTCAGTGCACCCAGGATGCGCTTGATGCTGTCGGCGTTGTCCGGGCTCTCGCTGTTGCGGGCAGTCGGAACGGCCGCAGGGTGGAGGTGAAGGGCCTGCTGAGCCTGTTTGATCAGCGCGGGCAGGTCCTGGCGTTCGTCGACCGGCAGGTTGCGCTTGAGCAGCACGAGTTTGGCGGTGGCCTCGATGAGCTGCTTGGCAGCGCCGATCGCGTCGTCGGGGTAATCGGCCCCGAACCTGCGGAGCCGTTCGAGTTCGGCGTGGATGCCCGATGCCTCGGACAGGGCGTCAGCGTGCACAACCAGGTGGTCGATGCGTGCGGTGTGCAGGCGGAGTTCATCGTCTAGGCGGCAGCCGTCCCGCGCGAACGCCTCTCGCAGCTCCGCCACCGTGTCGGCAGGCAAGCCGTCCCCACCGAACTTTAGGCTCTCGCGGTCGAGGCGGCGCAGCATGTTCTCGAACACCCGCAGGGCCCGGGTCACATGGTCGTGGTCGGTCCAGTCAACGGACGCGGCGTAGGAGTCGAAGAGCTGTTTGCGGACGCCGCCCTCGCCGGGAGTGGCGTCAGGGTTTTGGGCGAAGTGTTCGTTCTCCCAGTACTCGCCGATCGCCCCTGCCACAAGACCGCTCATCAGTCCCCGGACAGCGTTCCGGGCGGTCCGGGAGAGCAGTTCACGATCAGGGGTGGCCATATAGGCAGATTACGGGGCCGGCATGCACAAGACCCCGGCATTTTCCCCCTTCACCGACGCTCGGCCGGAGGCACGCGGCGTCACGCCTCACCGCCCGAGCGGAGAGCGCCCGAGGCCGTCCACAAGACCAACATCCACGGGAAGGACTGCCCACGGCCGGAAACCCTCAACGCCACCCTGCCGCGCGCACGTCCAGGTTGTCCCAGTCCCGAGCGTAACCGGTCCGGGTCTTGCGAGGCCAGGAGGCGTGCAGCTCCTCGACCGCCTTCGTCTCCAGCGCGTCCAAGGCTGCGGTCGCCGGGTCGTACGCGGCGACCGCGCCGCCGGCCGAGGCGTCGCCGTCCTCGACAGGTTCAGCCTCGACCAGGTCGACCTGCTCCAGCTCGGTGCTCATCTCCTTCCCCGCGGCTGTCTCTGGCCGTCCTGGCCCTGCCAGTCCTCAAAGGGACGGGCAACACCGCAGGCGAAGCAGAAGGTGACGGGGTGGTCCGGTGCCGCCGCGGTGACAACGCCGGGCACTGCCGCCTCCTCGCCGCAGTATGGACAAGGATCGATGGGAGGCTGTGCGGGCTGCGAGAACGGACCGTCCGTCGGTGTGATCCGCCAGGGAACGTCGAGGAACTTGACGACGTAGTCGAATGCGTACAGCTTGGGATCCGCGGCCCACGGGCAGAACAGACACTCGGCCAGTTCCCCGCCCGTCACCAGGGCCCACTGGCGGCAGTTCGGGCACTGCACCGTCCGGTCCCGCAGCGGCCCGAGCTCGTCCTTCAGCCGCTCCATTCGCTGATCGACGAAGGCTCGGATGTACGTGAGGCCGGAGCGGATGAGCTCCACATCGTCCTCGAAGCGTTCGCGCGCCCCGGGCGGTAGCTCTGGCAGTAGGTGTTCGTCCAGGAAGCGGATCAGGAAGTCGAGAACCGCGACCGTACGGGTCTCGATCGTGCCTTCCGAGTCGGTCAGCCCATAGTGCTGGAGAGCGTTGCGCGACTTAGCCAGGGAGACGATCTCCGCCTCTTCCCCGGGCGTGATGGGCAGACCGACGACGGTGCGGAGCCGTAGCAGGGTCTCCTGAGGCGAGCAGCTGACGAAGTCGCCCTCGTCAAACATCTGACGGGTGACCCTCTTCTTCGGGGTCTTCCGGGCCAGATCCAGGTCCTGCAAGACAAGCGTCCAGTGCTCAAGGTAAAGCCGGTACTTCAGCAACACCTCGGTGGCAGCCTGGAGATGGAGCACTGCGTACTTCAGGTTGCGGGGGCTCACCCCGCCCTCGCCGTGGGCCAGGAGCTCGACCACACTCTTGAGGTAATCGAGCCCGTTCTCCACGGGCGGGAAGTCGACACGGACAGCGGTCACGCGCTCGCCGCCTCCCTCGCCTCGCGGGCCGCCCGCGCCCTCTCCACGCCCCGCTTCATGTCCTTCTCGGACTGGGCGTCGGTGTAGGTGACCCGGCACCAGCGGGCCGTGTCGTGGCCTGGGTGGCGGCGCCAGGGGTTCGTCATCCGCACCAGCAGATTCCAGGCGCGTCTCAGGTCGTGCCGCAGATCGAGTTCGCCGTGGAGATCGGCCTGCTCCGGGTCGGCGAGCCACTCCAGGGCGATCCGGGCATCGACCACGAGGTCCTTGACGCCCCACTCGACCGCGCCAGCCATCCTGTGCTCGATGGTGCCGGGCTCGTGCGCGGTGAACTGTTCGGCGGTGCGGGTGGTGAGGAAGGCCTCGATCGCGTCGATGTCCTTGCTCGTGATGTCCACCGTATAGCGCAACTGTTGAGGGTCGGACACTTTAAAGGGGCTGTCCTCTCGGTACGGGCGGCCGGAGTAACCCCTCGTCATGTCCGGTCTACCGCCTCGGGTATGGCACATTATCCGACTCGCCACTGTCGATGACCGGCACCACGTTGCGGACGCCGTCCAGGTTGGTGAACAGCATCTCGCGCTCGGTGCCCGGCGCCTTGGGCACGAGCTTCACCGCCGCCTTCTCGCCGGCAGTGTTCTCCGCCGCGTACACGGCGCCGAAGCCGCCATCCCCGATAGCGGTCCCCACGGTCCACTCCTTGTTCAGCCAGTCTCATGATGCGCGTCGTCTCCATCGTCAACTGCTGTCCCGTGAGGGCGGTTTCGCCTCGCTTCTATGGTCACCGGCCCCACCGACCACGACATGTCAATGTTGTCCCGGTTTCCCCGAGCCGGGCCCTAGGGATGTCATGGCTGCCCCTCCCCCGGGGCCTGCGACACGTCCGGGCCCGTGCCGCCAGGCGCCAGTGGCCCACCCGAGGCTTAACGGGAGTGCATGCACCTGCGTGTACTGCTTCGCCCGCAAGACGCACAGCTATCTGGACCTCGACACAGGGCTCGGCTTCGACTCGCAGATCGTGGTCAAGGTGAACGCCCCGGAGCTGCTCAGGCGCCAGCTGGGCTCGCGCCGCTGGACCGGCGACCACATAGCCATGGGCACCAACGTCGACTGCTACCAGCGCGCGGAGGGCCGCTACCGCCTGATGCCGGGCATCCTCGCCGCCCTGCGCGACCACGCGAACCCCTTCTCGATCCTGACCAAGGGCACCCTGATCCTGCGCGACCTGGACGTGCTGCGGCAGGCGGCCGAGGTGACGGACGTCGGCATCTCGGTGTCGGTCGGCTTCACCGACCCCGAGCTGTGGCGCACCGTCGAGCCGGGCACGCCGGCCCCGCAGCGGCGCCTGGACGTCGTACGGACGCTGGCCGAGCACGGGCTCGGGTGCGGGGTCCTGATGGCGCCGGTGATCCCGTTCCTGAGCGACCATCCGGACCGGCTGCGGGCGACCGTGCGCGCGATCGCCGCCGCCGGGGCCACCTCCGTCACCCCGCTGGTGCTGCATCTGCGTCCGGGCGCCCGGGAGTGGTTCATGGCCTGGCTCGCGCGGGAGCACCCGTATCTGGTGGGCCGTTACCGGCGGCTGTACGCGGACGGCTCCTACGCGCCCAAGTGGTACCAGCGCCGGATCACCCGTCAGGTCCACGAGCTGGCCCAGGAGTACGGCATCGGCCCGGCCGGTCCCGGGATGCCGCGCCGGATCGCGGCGCCGGACCCCGCGGCGGACGAGGTGTCCGAACCGACCCAACTCACGTTGATCTGAGAGCGTTCGGGCGCTATCGGCGGCCCAATTGGGTCAAGTATTGCCAGAACACGTTCTTCCGGGCGCCGTTTCCGGGACGATGCGGCGTGGACCGTGACATCCGCGGCCCCACACCCTCCGTCCTGGGAGGACTTCATGAGAAAACGCGCAGCCGTGTTCTGTACCGCCGCCGCCGTCGTGGCCGGGGCCTTCACCGCCCTCCCCGCCGACGCGAGCACCCCGCAGAACGCACCCGCCGCGACGACGGCGAAACCCACCTGGAAGAAGTGCGGTACCACCGACTACCCGACGCTCCAGTGCGCGTCCCTCAAGGTGCCGCTCGACCACGCGAACCCGCACGGGAAGCAGATCACCCTCGCGCTCTCGCGTGTCCCGCACACCGCGAAGAAGTACCAAGGTCCGCTCCTGGTCAACCCGGGCGGCCCCGGCGGCAGCGGTCTCACGCTCGCCGGTTTCGTCGCCGCCTCGCTGCCCAAGGCCGTCGCGGCGCAGTACGACGTCATCGGCTTCGACCCGCGCGGCGTCGGCAAGAGCACGCCCGCCCTGAACTGCAAGCCGGGCTACTTCAACCCCGTGCGACCGGACTCCGTGCCGAGCACGCCGGCGATCGAGAAGGCCAACCTCCAGCGCGCCAAGTCCTTCGCCGCCGCCTGCGGCCGCAAGTACGCGAGCGTGCTGCCGTACATCAACACGGTCCAGGCCGTGCGCGACATGGACTCGATCCGGCAGGCCCTGGGCGCCAAGAGGATCAATTACTTCGGTTACTCCTACGGCACCTATCTGGGCGCGGTCTACGCCAAGCTCTTCCCGCACCAGGTGCGCCGCCTGGTCCTGGACTCGATCGTCGACCCGACGGGCGTCTGGTACGACGACAACCTCGGCCAGGACTACGCCTTCAACGACCGGCACCGGGCGCTGATGGCGTGGATCGCCAAGTACGACTCCACCTACAAGCTGGGCACCGATCCCGAGAAGATCGAGGCCACGTGGTACGCGGTGCGCGCGGCCCTGGCCAAGAAGCCGGCCGGCGGCAAGGTGGGCGCCTCGGAGTTCGAGGACACCTACATCCCGGGCGGCTACTACAACGGCTACTGGCCCTACCTCGCCGAGGCGCTGTCGGCGTACGTGAACAAGAAGAACGCCGACCCGCTGGTCGAGGCGTACGAGAACTTCGCGGCCGTCGACGCCTCCGGGGATAACGGCTACAGCATCTACACCTCGGTGCAGTGCCGTGACGCCTCCTGGCCGCGCGACTGGGGCCAGTGGCAGAAGGACAACTGGGCGGTGTACGAGAAGGCTCCGTTCATGGCCTGGAACAACGCCTGGTACAACGCGCCGTGCGCCTTCTGGCCCACCAAGTCGCTACACCCGGTGAACGTGGCCAACGGCAAGCTGCCGCCGACGCTGCTCTTCCAGGCGACGGACGACGCGGCGACGCCGTACCAGGGCGGTGTGACGGTCCATCGGCTGCTCGCCCGCTCCAGCCTCGTCGTCGAGCAGGGCGGCGGGAACCACGGCATCACGCTGAGCGGCAACGCCTGCCTCGACAAGTACCTCGCGAAGTACCTGACCGACGGCTCGGTGCCGCGCGGTCACGGCGAGGCCGACGCGGTCTGCCAGAAGCTGCCCGACCCGAAGCCGCTGACCTCGAAGGCGGCCTCGACGTCGTCGCGCGGCTCGGCACTGCACGGGCTGGTCGGCTTCCGCGGCTGACGCCTTCGACCGGTCGACGATCCGTCGGGGACGGGCGTTGTCAGTGGTGTGGTCCACCATGGAGCCATGACCGAACTGACCAGGATCCCCGCCCCCGACGGTGTCGCCCCCGCCGCCCAGTACAGCCATGTCGTCCTGGGCAGCGGCCGTTTCGTCGCGATCTCCGGCCAGGTCGCCCTCGACGGGGACGGCAAGCTCGTCGGCGAGGGCGATCCCGCCGCCCAGGCCCGCCAGGTCTTCGAGAACCTCCGCCGCTGTCTGGCCGCGGCGGGCGCGGACTTCGACGACGTCGTGAAGCTCACCTACTTCGTCACGGACATGACGCACATGCCCGCGCTCCGCGAGGCCCGCGCCGCGCACATACCCGACGACCGGCTGCCGGCGGCGTCCGCCGTGCGGGTCGCCGGGCTGGTGCGGCCGGAGTTCCTGATGGAGGTCGAGGCGTTCGCGGTGGTGAGCCCGTAATTCCGAGGCCTGTCCGGCCCGTGGTACCTAGGGTGCCGTCATGGACGACGACCGCCTCCTCATCCGCGAGATGACCCTGGCCGACTGCGACCGCGTGGCGGAGATCCGCGTCCGCGGCTGGCAGAACGCCTACCGGGGTCTGATGCCGCAGCCCTTCCTCGACGCGATGAGCGTGACAGAGGACGCCGAGCACCGCCGGTCCCGCTTCAGCACGGCGCACCCAGAGATCCGCAACCTCGTCGCCGAGTGGGACGGCGAGGTCGTGGGCTGGGCCTGCGACGGCCCGTACCGCGACGGCGAAGCACGCACCGCCGAGGCCGAGTTGTACGCCCTGTACGTGGACGCACGGCGCCAGGGCGCCGGCATCGGACACGCCCTGCTGCTGGAGTCGCTCGGGTACCGCACGGCCCTCGACCACGGCCGCATGTGCCTGTGGGTCCTCAAGGGCAACGCCCACGCCCGCCGCTTCTACGAGCGCCACGGCTTCGAGGCCGACGGCGTGGAGGAGCCCTTCGAGGTGGACGGGGTCGCGGTGCCCGAGGTGCGGTACGTCCGCGAGCTGCCCCACTGACGGCACCTCACCCGTCGTCGGGGATCCGCTTCAGCGCCCGTACCGCCGCCTCCGCGAGCGCCGGATGCGCGAGGGCCTCGTTCAGTACGGGTCTGGCGCGGGCGTCGCCCAGGGCGCCGAGGCCCTCCACACAGGCGAGGGCCACGCGCCGGTAGGGGTCGTGCGGTCCGAGTCTGCGCCGGAGCGTGGTGATCAGCGCCGGGACCGACTCGGGGGCGGCCAGTTCGGCGAGGAGCCGTACGGGATGCAGGGCGTAGGCGACGCGCAGTTCGTTGGTGGCGAGGGCGGCGGCCGCGCGGGCCGTGCGCGGGTCGCCGAGCCGGGCCAGGGCGTACGCGGCGGAGGCGCAGCGCGGCGGATCGCGGTGGTTGAGCAGCAGGACGAGTGCCTCGAAGGCCCGCGGGTCCCCGGCGAGCCCGAGCCGGAAGGCGGCCAACTCCCGGGCCCACAGCGGGTGTCCCGGCTCGGTGAGCACCGCGGCCAGTTCGTCGTGGTCCTCGGTGGACAGGAGACGGTCGTGGGCGAGCGTTCCTCCCGACTCCTGCCGTAAGCGCTCCGTGAGCGATCGCAACTCTTCGTCCATGAGACGCAGCCTAGGCGGGGTCCCGGGGCGTGGGGACGTACATCACAAAGACCGGGGGCTGGCGCGCTCGTTACCCACCGGTTAAGCTCAGACGAGCGAGTTACCCACTCGCGGAACTCCTTGTGGCGGCCTGGTGACGCAGCCGCCGCAAGAGCAGTCGGTTCGGTACCTCAGGTACCACAGCATTTTCGTACGACCTGGCTTGGGACAGGGCCGGTCGGTCTCCACCGTTCTGAGGGCGTGTGCACGCCCGTACGACGGCCCCGGGCGTGTGCGCTCGCAGCCCGGCAACACCCGCATCCTCACGCACCCGGTGCGCCCTTCGGCGTACCGGGTCGCGTTCCCAGTCGTCACCCTCATTCCTGGAGTCCCGCGATGGCCGCTCCCCTGTCCGACACCTCTCCGTCCCCGCTGACGACCATTGCCGTCGTCGGCCTCGGCACCATGGGCACCGGCATCACCGAGGTCCTCGCCAAGGCCGGCCGTCAGGTCGTCGGCATCGACATCAGCGAGGCGCAGGCCGCCAGGGCCGTCGCCGCCCTGGAGTCCGCGACCGCCCGCGCGGTGGAGCGCGGCCGGCTGACCGACGAGGAACGCACCGAGGTCCTCGCCCGGCTGCGCACCTCCACCGATCTGCGGGAGGCGGCCGACGCCGATCTCGTCATCGAGGTCGCGCCGGAGTCGTACGAGATCAAGCACCAGATCTTCCGTGAGCTGGACGGCATCGTGCGCCCGGAGACGATCCTCGCGACCGGCACCAACGCTCTCTCGGTGACCCGCCTGGCCGCCGACTCGGCCCGTCCGGAGCGCGTGCTGGGCCTGCACTTCTTCAACCCGGCCCCGGCGATGAAGCTGGTCGAGGTCGTCTCCTCGGTGCTGACCGCGCCGACCGCCGTCGCCGCGGTCACCGACCTCGCCCTCGACCTCGGCAAGGAGCCCGTCGCGGTCGGCGACCGGCCCGGGTTCGTCGCGGACGGGCTGCTGTTCGGCTACCTCAACCAGGCGGCCGCGATGTACGAGGCGCGCTACGCCTCCCGCGAGGACATCGACGCGGCGATGCGGCTCGGCTGCGGCCTGCCCATGGGCCCGCTGGCGCTGCTCGACCTGATCGGCGTCGACACCGCGCGCACCGTCCTGGAGGCCATGTACGCCGAGTCCCACGACCGGCTGCACGCCCCCGCCCCGATCCTCAAGCAGCTCAGCGAGGCGGGCCTGACCGGCCGTAAGTCGGGGCGCGGCTTCTACACGTACGAGGCGCCGGGCGGTGCGACGGTCGTGCCGGACGCGCTGACGCCCGCGGCGGACTCCGCGCGGGTCCCCGGGCGCGAGGTCCGCTCCGTCGGGGTCGCCGGGTCCGGGACCATGGCGTCCGGGATCGCCGAGGTCTTCGCCAAGGCCGGGTACGAGGTCGTCCTCGCCGCCCGCAGCGAGGAGAAGGCGCAGACCGCGAAGGCCCGGATCGGCAAGTCCCTCTCCCGTTCCGTCGACAAGGGCCGGATGACCGCCGAGGCGGCGGCGCGGACCCTGGACCTGATCACCCCGGCGGGTTCCTACGAGGCCTTCTCCGACGTCGACCTTGCCGTCGAGGCCGTCGCCGAGGACCTGGAGGTCAAGCAGCAGCTGTTCCAGGCGCTGGACAAGGTCTGCAAGCCCGGTGCGGTGCTCGCCACCACGACCTCCTCGCTGCCCGTCGTGGCCTGCGCCCGCGCCACCTCGCGGCCGCAGGACGTGATCGGCATGCACTTCTTCAACCCGGCGCCGGCGATGAAGCTGGTCGAGGTCGTCCGTACGGTGTTGACGGCCGAGGACGTCCACTCAACAGTTCACGAGGTGTGTGGACGGATCAAGAAGCATGCCGTCGACTGTGGTGACCGTGCAGGCTTCATCGTCAATGCACTGCTTTTCCCGTACCTAAACAACGCGATCAAGATGGTGCAGGAGCACTACGCGTCTCTTGACGACATCGACGCGGCGATGAAGCTGGGCGGCGGCTACCCCATGGGCCCGTTCGAGCTCCTCGACGTCGTCGGCCTGGACGTCTCGCTCGCGATCGAGAAGGTCCTGCACCGCGAGTTCCGCGACCCGGGCCTGGCGCCGGCCCCGCTCCTGGAGCACCTGGTGGCCGCGGGCTGCCTCGGCCGCAAGACCGGCCGCGGCTTCCGCGAGTATGCCCGCCGCTGACGGCGTCGGCGACTGGTTCACCGACGGGACGGACTGGGGCGGGCTGCTGGATCCCGGTGGCCCTCCCCCGTCCGCCCGGCCCGGCGCTCCCCCGCCCGCGCGGGGCGGGGGGAACGGCGGACTCGCGCGCCGTCCTGCACATATGCAGTACGTTCGGGGCATGTCCCAGCCCGCCAGGTCCTCCCGTACACCAGCCACGCCCGACGCGCCCGAGAGTGCCGCAGGCAGTCGCGCGGCCGCCCAGCGGCTCAAGATGCGCCGAGAGCTGGCGGCCGCCGCGATGGAGCTGTTCTCGACCAAGGGGTACGAGGCGACCACCGTCGACGAGATCGCCGCCGCGGCCGGGGTCGCCCGCCGCACCTTCTTCCGCCACTTCCGCTCCAAGGAAGAGGCGATCTTCCCCGACCACGACGACACCCTGATCCGGGCCGAGGCCGTCCTCAACGCGGCCCCCGCGCACGAGCACCCGCTCGACACGGTGTGCCGCGGCATCAAGGAGGTCATGCGGATGTACGCGGCCCGGCCGGACATCTCGGTCGCCCGCTACAAGCTCACGCGCGAGGTGCCCACCCTGCGCGAGGCCGAGATCGCCTCGGTCGCCCGCTACGAGCGCCTCTTCACCCGCTACCTCCTCGGCCACTTCGACGAGCACGCCCACGACGACGACGCCAACGACGACCCGCTGCTGGCGGAGGTCGCCGCGTCCGCCGTGGTCACGGCCCACAACCACGTCCTGCGGCGCTGGCTGCGGGCGGGCGGCCAGGGCGACGTGGAGACACAGCTGGACCACGCCTTCGCGATCGTGCGCAAGACCTTCGGTACGGGCATCGGGGCGGGCCGGACCACCGTCCCGCAGCCGTCGGCCGCGACCGTCTCCACCCACGGCGAGGTGCTGGTCACGGTCGCGCGGACGGACGCCCCGCTCGACGAGGTGATGCGGACCATCGAGGAGGCGCTCAAGGAGCGCTGAGCGGCTCCTCGACGCTGTCACGACGACGCTGTCACGACGACGCTGTGACGACGGCCACCCTTCGGGGTGGCCGTTTTGGCACGTCAGAGACCCATTTCGGGCACCTTTCACCCTCCGTTCGATCGATCATCGCTCATTTGTTACGTAAAGATTTCATCTGAGGTGAACTTCTGGCACTCAGTGCCTTGCACGGTGGCACGCGGTGTCTTACGTTGAGGGAGTCCGGGCGACTGTCCCGGCGGGTCTACCGCCCGCGTGCCCCGGACGCCTGCGTCACAGGCAACCTCCCGCGCCACAAAGCGCTGCCGAACACCAAGACCGCCGCATCGACGGCACCGACGTAACCCTCAGCGCCCCTCCCTCAGGGCGCGTATCGCCGGAGGCAACACCGTGACCACGAAGGACATCCTGGACGCGATCCAGTCCCCGGACTCGACGCCGGCCGACTTCGCCGCCCTGCCGCTGCCCGAGTCGTACCGCGCGATCACCGTGCACAAGGACGAGACGGACATGTTCGCGGGCCTGGAGACCCGCGACAAGGACCCGCGCAAGTCGATCCACCTCGACGAGGTGGCGCTGCCGGAACTCGGCCCGGGCGAGGCCCTGGTCGCCGTCATGGCATCGAGTGTCAACTACAACTCGGTGTGGACCTCGATCTTCGAGCCGCTGTCGACCTTCGGCTTCCTGGAGCGCTACGGCCGCACCAATGACCTGGCCAAGCGCCACGACCTGCCGTACCACATCATCGGCTCCGACCTCGCGGGCGTCGTCCTGCGCACCGGCCCGGGCGTCAACGCCTGGAAGCCCGGCGACGAGGTCGTCGCGCACTGTCTGTCGGTCGAGCTGGAGTCCAGCGACGGCCACAACGACACGATGCTCGACCCCGAGCAGCGGATCTGGGGCTTCGAGACCAACTTCGGCGGCCTGGCAGAGATCGCACTTGTCAAGTCGAACCAGCTGATGCCGAAGCCGGACCACCTCAGCTGGGAGGAGGCCGCCGCTCCCGGTCTGGTCAACTCCACCGCCTACCGGCAGCTGGTCTCGCGCAACGGCGCCGGCATGAAGCAGGGCGACAACGTGCTGATCTGGGGCGCGAGCGGCGGCCTCGGCTCGTACGCCACACAGTTCGCGCTGGCCGGCGGCGCGAACCCCATCTGCGTCGTCTCCAGCCCGCAGAAGGCGGACATCTGCCGGGCGATGGGCGCCGAGGCGATCATCGACCGCAACGCCGAGGACTACCGGTTCTGGAAGAACGAGCACGAGCAGGACCCGCGCGAGTGGAAGCGGTTCGGCAAGCGCATCCGTGAGCTGACCGGCGGCGAGGACGTCGACATCGTCTTCGAGCACCCGGGCCGTGAGACCTTCGGCGCCTCGGTCTACGTCACCCGCAAGGGCGGCACCATCGTCACCTGCGCCTCGACCTCGGGCTACAACCACGAGTACGACAACCGCTACCTGTGGATGTCCCTGAAGCGGATCATCGGCTCGCACTTCGCCAACTACCGCGAGGCCTGGGAGGCCAACCGGCTCATCGCGAAGGGCAAGATCCACCCGACCCTGTCCAAGGTGTACTCCCTGGAGGAGACCGGGCAGGCCGCCTACGACGTGCACCGCAACCTCCACCAGGGCAAGGTCGGCGTGCTGTGCCTGGCCCCCGAGGAGGGCCTCGGCGTGCGCGACGAGGAGATGCGCGCCAAGCACCTCGACGCCATCAACCGCTTCCGCAACATCTGAGACACCCGGGGTCATAGATGACTGAGCGTCAGAACGCCGACGGGGCAAGGGAGAAGGACCGGCCGTGGCTCATGCGCACGTACGCCGGCCACTCCACGGCCGAGGCGTCCAACGAGCTGTACCGGCGCAACCTCGCCAAGGGCCAGACCGGTCTGTCGGTGGCGTTCGACCTGCCGACGCAGACCGGCTACGACTCCGACCACATCCTCGCCCGCGGCGAGGTGGGCCGGGTCGGCGTGCCGATCGCGCACCTCGGTGACATGCGCCGGCTGTTCCAGGACATCCCCCTGGAGCAGATGAACACCTCGATGACGATCAACGCCACCGCCATGTGGCTGCTGGCGCTCTACCAGGTCGTCGCCGAGGAGCAGGGTGCGGACATCACCAAGCTCCAGGGCACGACCCAGAACGACATCGTCAAGGAGTACCTCTCGCGCGGGACGCACGTCTTCCCGCCGGGCCCGTCGCTCCGCCTGACGACCGACATGATCGCGTACACGGTCTCCCACATCCCCAAGTGGAACCCGATCAACATCTGTAGCTACCACCTCCAGGAAGCCGGCGCCACGCCGGTCCAGGAGATCGCGTACGCGATGTCGACGGCGATCGCGGTCCTGGACGCCGTGCGCGACAGCGGCCAGGTGCCGCAGGAGCGCATGGGCGACGTCGTCGGCCGTATCTCCTTCTTCGTGAACGCGGGCGTCCGCTTCGTCGAGGAGATGTGCAAGATGCGCGCCTTCGGCCGCATCTGGGACAGGATCACGCTGGAGCGGTACGGCATCCAGAACCCCAAGCACCGCCGCTTCCGCTACGGCGTCCAGGTCAACTCCCTCGGCCTGACCGAGGCGCAGCCGGAGAACAACGTCCAGCGGATCGTCCTCGAGATGCTGGCCGTGACGCTCTCCAAGGACGCACGCGCGCGTGCCGTGCAGCTGCCGGCCTGGAACGAGGCGCTGGGTCTGCCCCGGCCCTGGGACCAGCAGTGGTCGCTGCGCATCCAGCAGGTCCTCGCCCACGAGAGCGACCTGCTGGAGTACGAGGACATCTTCGAGGGCTCGCACGTCATCGAGGCGAAGGTCGCGAAGCTCGTCGAGGAGTGCCTCGCGGAGATCGAGCGGATCGAGGAGATGGGCGGCGCGATGGCGGCCGTCGAGTCGGGCTACCTGAAGTCGCAGCTCGTCTCCTCGCACGCCGAGCGGCGGGCCCGTATTGAGTCCGGTCAAGAGAAGATCGTGGGCGTCAACATCTTCAACACGACCGAGCCCAATCCACTCACCGCGGATCTCGATCAAGCGATCCAGACAGTTGATCCAGCTGTCGAGGCCCGTGTCATCTCGTCGCTCCAGAACTGGCGCGACACCCGCTACCAGCCGCCGTTCAACCACCCGCGCCCCTGCAAGGCGCTGGAGAAGCTGAAGGAGGCCGCCCGGGGAACCGGCAACCTCATGGAGGCCACCCTGGAGTGCGCCCGCGCGGGTGCCACGACCGGTGAGTGGGCCGGGGCCCTGCGGGAGGTGTTCGGGGAGTTCCGGGCGCCCACGGGCGTCTCCTCCGCGCCGGTCGCGGTCCCTGCCGAGGAGGGCTCGGCGATGGCCGAGGTGCGCCGCAAGGTCGACCTCACGGCGAAGGACCTCGGCGTCGGCAAGCTGCGCTTCCTGGTCGGCAAGCCGGGCCTGGACGGGCACTCCAACGGCGCCGAGCAGATCGCCGTACGCGCGCGTGACGCGGGCTTCGAGGTGGTCTACCAGGGCATCCGGCTGACTCCCGAGCAGATCGTGGACGCGGCTCTCGCGGAGGACGTGCACGCGGTCGGCCTGTCGATCCTGTCCGGCTCGCACGCGCAGCTGGTTCCGGACGTACTGGAGCGGCTCAGTGTGGCCGGTGCCACAGATGTACCTGTCATCGCCGGTGGGATCATCCCCAATGGAGACGCCGAACAGCTCAGGGCTGCCGGCGTGGCCGCGGTCTTCACCCCGAAGGACTTCGACATCACCGGAATCATCGGCCGCATCGTCGACGAGATCCGGAAAGCGAACAAGCTCGACCCCCTGGAGGTCCCCGCATGACCGTCAACCGTCTGCGTCCCCGCCGCTCGTGTCTCGCGGTACCGGGAAGCAACCCCCGCTTCCTGGAGAAGGCGCAGGGCCTCCCGGCGGACCAGGTCTTCCTCGACCTGGAGGACGCGTGCGCCCCGCTCGCCAAGCCCGAGGCGCGGCACACCATCGTCAAGTTCCTCAACGAGGGTGACTGGACCGGCAAGACGAGGGTCGTGCGCGTCAACGACTGGACGACCGAGTGGACGTACCGCGATGTCGTCACGGTCGTCGAGGGCGCGGGGCAGAACCTCGACTGCATCATGCTGCCGAAGGTGCAGGACGCCCAGCAGATCGTCGCTCTCGACCTCCTGCTGACGCAGATCGAGAAGACGATGGGCTTCGACCTCGGCAAGATCGGTATTGAGGCGCAGATCGAGAACGCGCAGGGTCTCAACAACGTCAATGAGATCGCTCAAGCCAGTCAACGTGTCGAGACGATCATCTTCGGCCCGGCCGACTTCATGGCGTCGATCAACATGAAGTCGCTGGTCGTGGGCGAGCAGCCGCCCGGCTACCCGGCGGACGCCTACCACTACATCCTGATGAAGATCCTGATGGCCGCCCGCGCCAACAACCTCCAGGCGATCGACGGCCCCTACCTCCAGATCCGCAACATCGACGGCTACCGCGAGGTCGCCCAGCGCGCCGCGGCCCTCGGCTTCGACGGCAAGTGGGTGCTGCACCCGGGCCAGGTCGAGGCGTCCAACGAGATCTTCTCGCCCTCGCAGGAGGACTACGACCACGCCGAGCTGATCCTGGACGCGTACGACTACTACACGTCCGAGGCGGGCGGCAAGAAGGGCTCGGCGATGCTCGGCGACGAGATGATCGACGAGGCCAGCCGCAAGATGGCGCTGGTCATCTCCGGCAAGGGCCGCGCGGCCGGTATGCAGCGCACCTCCAAGTTCGAGATCCCGGAGGCGTGAGCATGCAGTTCGGACGCACCTACGAGGAGTTCGAGGTCGGCGCGGTCTACAAGCACTGGCCCGGGAAGACGGTCACGGAGTACGACGACCACCTCTTCTGCCTCCTCACGATGAACCACCACCCGCTCCACATGGACGTCAACTACGCCGAGAAGACGACGGACTTCGGCAAGAACGTGGTGGTCGGGAACTACATCTACTCCTTGCTGCTCGGCATGTCGGTGCCGGACGTCTCCGGCAAGGCGATCGCCAACCTGGAGATCGAGTCGCTGAAGCACGTGGCGCCGACCTTCCACGGGGACACGATCTACGGCCAGACGACCGTGCTCGACAAGTGGCCCTCCAAGTCGAAGAACGACCGCGGGATCGTCTACGTCGAGACCAAGGGCTACAAGCAGGACGGCACGCTGGTCTGCGTGTTCCGCCGCAAGGTCATGGTGCCCACCGAGACCTACATCAAGGAGCGCGGCGGCGAGCAGCCCGGCCGCCCGGAACTTCAGGAGGGCTGAGCCCCATGGCACGCCTCGCCCAGACCGCCGGTCTGACCGACGTCCAGCAGGAAATCCTCTCCACCGTCCGCGACTTCGTGGACAAGGAGATCATCCCGGTCGCGACCGAGCTGGAGCACCGCGACGAGTACCCGCAGCAGATCGTCGACGGGCTCAGGGAGTTGGGCCTCTTCGGGCTCATGATCCCGGAGGAGTACGGCGGTCTGGGCGAGTCCCTCCTGACGTACGCGCTGTGCGTCGAGGAGATCGCCCGCGGGTGGATGTCGGTCTCCGGCATCATCAACACCCACTTCATCGTGGCGTACATGCTCAAGCAGCACGGCACACAGGAGCAGAAGGACCACTTCCTGCCGCGCATGGCGGCCGGCGACATCCGCGGCGCCTTCTCGATGTCGGAGCCGGCGCTGGGCTCGGACGTGTCCGCCATCACCTCCAAGGCGGTCAGGGACGGTGACGAATACGTCCTCAACGGCCAGAAGATGTGGCTGACCAACGGCGGAACGTCAAGTCTGGTCGCCGTACTCGTCCGAAGTGATGAAGGACTCACTCCCGAAGAGGCGGCCGCCAAGCCGCACAAGTCGATGACCACCTTCCTGATCGAGAAGGAGCCCGGCTTCGGAGAGGTCCGCCCCGGCCTCACCATCCCCGGGAAGATCGACAAGATGGGCTACAAGGGCGTCGACACCACCGAACTGATCATGGATGGCCTGCGACTTCCGGCTGATCGCGTGCTCGGCGGGGTCACCGGCCGAGGTTTTTACCAAATGATGGACGGCGTGGAAGTGGGCCGCGTCAATGTGGCGGCGCGTGGCTGCGGTGTCGCTCAGCGTGCCTTCGAGCTCGGCGTCTCGTACGCCCAGCAGCGGCACACGTTCGGCAAGCCGATCGCCCAGCACCAGGCGATCCAGTTCAAGCTCGCCGAGATGGCTACCAAGGTCGAGGCCGCCCATGCGATGATGGTGAACGCGGCACGCAAAAAGGACTCCGGGGAACGGAACGACCTCGAAGCAGGGATGGCGAAGTACCTCGCCTCCGAGTACTGCAAGGAGGTCGTCGAGGACGCTTTCCGGATCCACGGCGGCTACGGCTTCTCCAAGGAGTACGAGATCGAGCGCCTCTACCGCGAGGCTCCGATGCTGCTGATCGGTGAAGGTACCGCCGAGATCCAGAAAATGATCATCGGTCGCAGGCTGCTCGAAGAGTATCGTTTCCAGGGATAGATGTCGGGTTGGGGGTGTTTTCTTCGAGAAGAAGATCACACCCCGTCAATACGGTTCAGTCGCCGACTCGGCTTCCTGGCTTGCCCAGTTGTGGTCCACGACCGGTACGATCCCGGAAAGCCGCCGTCCCCCGTCTAGAGCGCGGCATCATCCGCTACGAAGGTCATCCATGCCCCACAGCCAAACCTCTGCACCTCGCGACAGCCTGGCAGGCGTACGCCTGGCGCGCGGAGCATCGCCGTGGCTTCTCCCGACCGTCGCCACCGCAGCCGTCAGTCTGCTGCGCGCACGCCGCTCCGGCGTCGCGAAGGCCGTCGCCGTGCCCACCACCGCGCTGGCGGCGGGCATGCTGTGGTTCTTCCGCGACCCCGAGCGCGAGATCGCCCAGGGCCGGGTCATCTCCCCGGCCGACGGCGTGGTGCAGAGCATCATGCCGTGGAAGGACGGTCGCACCCGCGTCGCGATCTTCATGAGCCCGCTCAACGTCCACGTCAACCGCGCGCCGCTCTCCGGCACGGTGACGTCGGTCGAGCACATCCCCGGCGGGTTCGTTCCGGCGTTCAACAAGGAGAGCGAGAACAACGAGCGTGTCGTCTGGCACTTCGACACCGAGCTCGGCGACATCGAGATGATCCAGATCGCCGGCGCGGTGGCCCGTCGCATCGTGCCCTACATCCCGTCGGGCACGAAGGTCGAGCAGGGGGACCGGATCGGTCTGATCCGCTTCGGCTCGCGCGTCGACATCTACCTGCCCGAGGGCGTGGAGGTCGCGGTCGAGGTCGGCGAGAAGACGGTGGCTGGGGTGACTCGCATTGACCGTGATTGATCCCGAGACCCAGGCGGGCTGGGTGCCCGAGGCCGACGAGGTCGACGACGAGGAGGAGATGCCTCTTTCTCTCCGCCTCTCGATAGCGGACACCCTCACCCTCGGCAACGCCACGTGCGGCTTCATGGCGGTGTACTTCACCACCACCGGCATCCTGATCCCGCACCTCACCGACAGCCAGGAGTCCGGCATGGCGCGCAACAGCGCGGCCACCGCCGTCATCCTGATGCTGTGCGCGGCGGTCTTCGACCTGTTCGACGGCCTGGTGGCGCGCAAGCTGCGCTCCTCCCCGATGGGCGCGGAGCTGGACAACCTCTCCGACCTGATCAGCTTCGGTCTCGCCCCGGCGTACTTCGTCCTCGTGTACGGCATGGTCGCGGACGACGCGTCGCAGCGAGTGGCGGCGGTGGGGGCCGTCGTGGTGCTGCTCGCGGTGGTGCTGAGGCTGGCGAGATTCTCCTGTGTGACCCCGGCGAACGGGATGTTCCAGGGCATGCCGTCCCCGTTCGGCGCGCTCACGGTCGTCGCCATCGTGCTCCTGGAGCTGCCCTTCGTGGCCACGCTCCTGGCGATCCTGGGCACCGCCTGGCTGATGGTGAGCCGGGTCGAGTACCCGAAGCCGCGGGGCCGGCTGGCCATCGCGATGCTCACCTGGATCGTCCTCGGGATGGGTCTCCTCGCGGCCTGGGCCTTCGGCGCCCCGGGCGGCCAGCTCCTCCTCCAGACGGGCTGCGCGCTCCAGCTGGTGACGGGCGCGGTGATCCCGCTCTTCGCCACGGCCCGCCGGGTGCACAACTTCCGCGACAACCGCCGAGAGGCGCGGGCGGCCCAGCTGCCGTAGCGGATGCTCTACGACGGTGAAGGGCCCCGAGCCGACAGGTTCGGGGCCCTTCGGCGTGTCAGGCGTACCAGCCCCGTCTGAGGCGCGTCAGTCCGCGTCTACGTACGCCGAGGCCGCCTCCGAGACCGTCGGCTCCCGCACGACCCGCAGGCCGCCTGTCACGCTCTTGTCCGGCCGGAGGATCACGCTCGCCCGGGCGGACGGTCCCCAGAAGTCGGTGAAGCCCTGGACGACTCCGAAGCCGAGGTCCAAGGAGTCGGTCGTCGGGAGTGCACTGAGGACGCCCTCCCGGGTGAGGTCCTTGCGCGCGCACGCCCTCTTGAGTACCTCGCCGAAGGCCGACGCGGCAATCCAGCCGGCGACGATGTCGTTGTCCAGGGCGTCCTTCGGATAGGCGGCCCGGTAGTCGGCGACCAGCTTCTTCGCCTCGGGGGTGTCCGCGCCGATCGGGAGCCAGGGCGAGGCCACCCAGTAGTTCCTCGTCAGGGCCGGACCGGCCCGGGTGGCGAGCAGTCGGGGCGCGAAGGCGGAGTGGTTGCCGATGACCGGCACGTCGAAGCCGCCGGCGGCCGCGACGCCGACCAGCGAGGCGGCCTGACGCGGGCCCGCGCTGAGGACGATCGCCTTGACGCCGGCCTTTCTGAGGGCGGCGACCTGGGCGGTCATGTCGTTGTCGGTCGGCTTGATCTTCTGCTCGACGACCGTCAGCCCATACAGCTGGGCGACGTGCTTGGAGCCCCTCAGCGCGCCCTCGCCGTAGTCGCCCTCGACGTAGACGTGCCCGATCCTGTCGCCCTTCTTGATCCCCTTCTCCTTCATCAGGAAGTCGATGGCGTTCATCGTCTCCATGTCGTACGTCGATCCGATGGTCCGGATGTAATAACCGTCGAGCGCAGCCGACCATGTCTGGGGCAACACGAGTCCCTTGTCGTGATCGTGGATGCGCTGCTGGACGGCGGCGACGAAGGGGGAGCCGATGAACTGGACGAAGCCCAGGACCTTCGGTTCGAGCTCGGCGTAGCCGGAGAGGGCCTTCTGCGGGTCGTAGCCGTGGTCGCGGATGGCGAGCTGCACCTTGTAGCCGCAGGCGCCTCCGGCCGCGTTCAGCTGCTTCACATAGAGCTGCTGGGCCTGGGTGACGCTCTTGCCGAGGGTGGCGTAGGCGCCGGTCATGTCGGTGAGGGCGCCGAGCGTGATCGTCTTGCCGGAAACGCCCACGCCGGTCTTCATCGGGCTCGCGGACGCCTTGTCGCCGTCCCCGTGGTCGGCGTTCCTGGCCTTGGAGCTGCATCCGGCCAGTACGAGCAGTGCGGCGAGGGCGCCCGCGGCGGCCCTGGCGGCGTACGTCGCGTTCATCGTTCCTCCCCGGGTTCGGTTGTGACGCGACGCCGGGCGGCCGTTCCGACCAGGCGGCCGGACAGGAACAGCACCACCAGCACGACGGCGGCGCCGTAGCGGTACCGGGACACCTCGGAGCGGGTCAGCAGCCGGGGCGGCAGGGAGACGAACACGGCTCCCGCGACCGCCCCGGAGACCGAGCCGAGCCCGCCGGTGACAATCAGGGCAAGGTACTCCAGGGAGAGCGTGATGCCGAAGTAGTCGGGCACGGTCCGCCGGAAGACGAGGGCGAGCAGGACACCCGCGAGGCCCACGTACATCGACGACAGCACGAAGACGGCGGCCCCGTCGCGGGCGACCGGCACGCCGAGCACCCCGGCGGCGATGCGCTGGTCCGCTCGCCGGCCCGCCCGCGGGACCTGATCGAGATGACGCCGGCGCTGGACGCGTACCGGCTATCGGGGGCGCGCCGTTGACTGGCGGCTGGGTGATTGGTGCGGATGTCCCGGCGACACGCCGCGGGATACCAAGGGGCCCGGGACATCCGCACCAATCCCCCCGGGCCGCCAAGGGGTCAGTGGAGGAAGTCCCGGCCGATGCGTTCTGCCACGTCCTCCAGGATCGGGCCCGCCTCCGCGATGCAGCGTTGGATGTCGGGCTCGGACTCCGTCAGGGGGTAGGCGCGGCGGATGCCGGCGCGGCCCAGGGCCTCCGGGGGGAGGGCCAGGCGGCCGCAGACCGCTACGACCTCCTTGTCGGCGGCGCGGGCGGCCGCGGCGACGCCCGCCGGGGCCTTGCCGTGCAGGGTCTGCTCGTCGAGGGAGCCCTCGCCGGTGATCACCAGGTCGGCCCGCTCCAGAGCGGGCGCGAACCCGAGGACGTCCAGCATGACCTCGATACCGGCGCGGAATCGGGCGCCGACCAGGAGCGCGCCGTAGCCGATGCCACCGGCCGCGCCGGCGCCCGGGGACGCGGCGAACTCGGCGGCCTTCGGGCCGACCGCCGCCTCCAGGACCTTGGCGAAGTGGGCGAGCGCGTCGTCCAGGATCTCCACGTCGTCCGGCGAGGCGCCCTTCTGCGGGCCGTAGACCGCGGGGGCGCCCTTCGGGCCGGTCAGCGGGTTGTCGACGTCGCTGGCGAGGACGAACTCGATCTCGGCGAGCCGCGGGTCCAGGCCCGACAGGTCGGCCGACGCGAGGTCGGCGAGACCGCCGCCGCCCGGCGCCACCGGCTCCCCGTCCGCGTCCAGGAAGCGCGCGCCGAGCGCGGAGAGCATGCCGGCGCCGCCGTCGGTCGTGGCGCTGCCGCCGACACCGAAGACGATCGTGCGGGCGCCCGCGTCGAGGGCGGCGCGCAGCAGCTCTCCGGAGCCGTACGTGGATGCCGTGAGCGGTGCGAAGACGCCCGCGGGCAGCCGCTGGAGGCCGCTCGCCTCGGCCATCTCGACCACGGCGGTGCCGTCGCGCAGCGCGAAGGCGGCGGTGACCTCCTGGCCGAGCGGCCCGGCGACCCGCACCTCGCGCCGCTCGAACCCGGCCGCGACGGCCGCCGCGACGGTGCCGTCGCCGCCGTCGGCCACCGGCAGCGACTCGACGTCCAGATCCGGCACGACCCGGCGCAGCCCCGCCGTCACCCGCTCGGCGACCTGTACGGCCGTCAGCGAGCCCTTGAACTTGTCCGCGGCGATGAGCACGCGCTGTGTCACCAGTTCTCCCCTTGCTCTCCGGGCCCGGCGTACACCGAGGCCAGTCGCGCCGCTGCGACCTTAACCGGAGGCGGCACCCGCCGTCATGCGGTGCCCGAAGCCTGAGAAGCGCCTTCGCCCCCACTGTGCGGGCTCCCGGAATCGGGTAGACCTACACGTATGACCCCTGTGGGCACCGAGCCAGAGCTCGCCGACCGCGTCCTCGGGGGCTGGCTGGGCCGGATCGCGGGCAACATGCTCGGCAAGCCGGTCGAGCAGGGCGACCTGTGGACGCGGGACCGGATCGACCGCTATCTGCGGCAGGCCGCCGCCCTGCCCCTGACCGACTACCTGCCCGAGCCCGTCGGCGAGGACGACGGCTTCGAGCTGCGGCCCGAGTGGCGGGAGTGCGTGCGCGGCCGCATCCACGGCAGCTGCCGCGACGACGACGTCGACTACGCCATCCTCGGCCTCGACCTCCTGGAGACGCACGGCTTCGCCTTCAGCACCGAGCAGGTCGGCGACCTGTGGCTGCTGCGGCTGCCGTATCTGCAGACGTTCACCGCGGAGCGGGCCGCCTACCGCAACCTCGCCAACGGACTGAAACCGCCGCTGACGGCGACGTACGACAATCCCTGCCAGGAGTGGATCGGGGCGCTGATCCGCGCCGACATCTACGGCTGGACCTGCCCCGGAGTCCCCCGCCGCGCCGCCGCGCTGGCCCGCCGGGACGCGGTCCTGTCGCACACCGGGAACGGGGTGTACGGCGCGATGTGGGCCGCTGCGCTGATCGCGGCGGCGTTCACGGCGCCGAGCGTGCGGCACGCCGTCGACCAGGCGCTGGCGGTGATCCCGGCGAGCAGCCGGCTCGCCCGGGTCGTGCGGCGGGTGGTGTCCCTCCACGACACCCGGATGACCTGGGAGGACACGCTGACGACGGTGTCCGAGGAGACCGCCGGGCTCGGCTGGATCCACACGATCCCGAACGCGGCCGTCCTGACCGCCGGGCTCCTCTACGGCGACGGCGACTTCACCCGCACCATCACGCTCACCGTCCGCGGCGGCCTGGACACCGACTCCAACGGCGCGACGGCGGGCTCGGTGGCCGGGGTGCTCACGGGCGCGAAGGCGATCCCGGGCCAGTGGACGGAGCCGCTGGAGGACCGGGTGCGCAGCGCGGTGTTCGGCTTCGACGGGGTGCGGATCAGTGAACTGGCGGAGAGGACGGTGCGGTTGGCGGAAGCGGAGGGGTGAGCGAGGGGGCAGCGGGAGGCGTGAGTGGGGGCCGCGGGCGTGGTGCGTGAGGGCGGATGTGGTGCGTGAGGGGCGCACGGGCGTGGTCGGCGTGCTGGTGTGTGTCGACCCGCGAGCCGGTCGGTGCTACCCGTACCCCCGTCCACCGATTCCGGCGCCGACCTGCGTGCGACGACCGCCGTGACCGTCGCGACCTGCTGAGGCGTGCCGGAGGGGGTACGGGGGCTGGTTACCCTTCGGGCATGACCACCATCCAGGACTTCGCCACGTACATCGCCGGTCTGCCCCGTGTCCTCGCCGGTGCCGCCGCGCTCTTCCGGGACGCGGAGGGCCGGGTACTGCTCGTCGAGCCCAACTACCGGGAGGGCTGGGCGCTTCCGGGCGGCACGATCGAGTCCGACGAGGACGAGACCCCGCGGCAGGGGGCGCGCCGGGAGACGGCCGAGGAGATCGGCCTGGACCGGGAGCCCGGTCGGCTGCTGGCGGTGGACTGGTCGGTCGGGCCGGGGCGGCCGCCGGTCGTCGCCTACCTCTACGACGGCGGGGTCCTCACCGAGGCCGAGCTCAAGGCGATCCGCCTCCAGGAGGAGGAGCTGCTGTCCTGGCGCCTGGTCCCGCGCGAGGACGTCCCGGAGTACCTTCCGGGCTCCCTCGGCCGCCGTGTCCTCGCGGGTCTGGACGCGCTGGCGGACGGGTCGGGGGCGGTGGAGCTGGAGAACGGGCACCGGGTGGGCTGACGGGGCTCGGCCTCGGCCTCGGATATCTGTTCGCCGGCACCGGATCGGCCGACCTACCCTCGGCTCCATGACCAAGCCCCTCGTCGCGATCCTCAGCGGTGCCGGTATCTCCACCGACTCCGGGATCCCCGACTACCGCGGCCCGAACGGACTGTGGCGCAAGGATCCCGAGGCCGAGAAGCTCGTGACGTACGAGTACTACATGGGTGATCCGGAGATCCGGCGGCGGTCGTGGCAGATGCGGCGGGCGAATCGCACCCTGAAGGCCGAGCCGAACGCCGCGCACGTGGCGGTGGCCGAGCTGGAGCGGTCCGGGGTGCCGGTGCGGGTGATCACGCAGAACGTGGACGGGCTGCACCAACTGGCCGGGCTGCCCGCCCGCAAGGTGCTCGAACTGCACGGCACCGCAAGGAGTTTCGTGTGCACCGGGTGCCATGCGCGCGGGCCGATGGAGGACGCGCTCGCCCGTGTCGAGGCCGGTGAGGACGACCCGCCGTGCCTGCGGTGCGGTGGTGTCCTCAAGTCGGCGACCGTGATGTTCGGCGAGCGGCTCGACCCGGTCGTCCTCGGCGAGGCGGTCGCCGTCACCAAGGCCTGCCAGGTCTTCATCGCGGTCGGCACCAGCCTGCAGGTACAGCCCGCCGCCGGGCTCGCGGGCGTCGCCGCCGACCACGGCGCCCGGCTCGTCATCGTCAACGCCGAGCCGACACCGTACGACGAGATCGCCGACGAGGTGATCCGCGAGCCGATCGGCACGGCGCTGCCGACGCTGTTGCGGGGGCTGGGTACGGGTGCCGGTCACTCGTCCTGACGGGTGTCGGGCCCGGTGACGAGCCCGAGATCGCGGGCCACGAGCACCGTGGTGAGGCGGTTGGTGGTGCCCAGTTTCCGGTAGACGCGCTCCACATGGCTGTTCACGGTGTGCGGCGAGATCGACAGGCGCCGGGCGACGGCGTCGGCGGTGAGGCCCTCCGCCAGCAGGGACAGGACGGTCAACTCCCTTGGGGTGAGGCCGTGTTCGGCGGCGCGTCGCTGTGGCCGCGGTCGGTCCGGTGCCGCCGTGCGCAGGCGCTCGAGTTCCCTGAGATGGCTGTCGACGCGGACGAGCAGCGGTTGGATCCGGCGCGCGTAGAGGAGGTCGCGCTCGGTGACGCGCTCCCCGGGAGGGCGGCACAGGAGGAAGGAGCGGATGGCACCGGCGGGTGCGCGCAGCGGCAGGGCGATCTGGTCGTCGACGTCGAACAGGGTGTGCATGGTGCGGTAGGTGGGGGTGCGGTGCCAGTGGCCCGGACCCGCCACGTCGTCGATGGCGACCACCTTCCGGTCACCGCCCCCGGCGTAGTACCCGGCGATCGGGTGCGCGCCCATGTTGGCGTGCAGGAGCATGTCCCAGGAGAGGCGGCCGAGCCGCGGAGTGGCGGGGGCCCACGCCCGCACCCGGCCGGACCGTTCGGCGAAACGGACGTCGTCGAGGAACAGGCAGAGCCCTCCGTGGAGCGCGTCGTTGAGTTCCGCCGTGGCGAGCGACCAGTCGGGGTCGAAGCTGTCCAGGAGGGCGACCGCCAGGTCGAGCATGCGTCGGTAGTCACGGGCTTCCAGGTCCGTCATGCCCGTCAGGATCGCGGCTGCCGGACGGTACGGCACGTGCCGCTCGCGCGGAGATTCGGCCCGTATCCCGGGTGTGTCACAGGCGATCGATCCGGTACGCGCGTCGAGTCGACCGTGCGTCCGCGTCACGTCCGTGGACCGTGTGGGTGGCCGCCACTCCTGGTACGGGCGGTGCCGCTCTGCCGCCGGGCCTGCTCGTCCCGACGAAGGGCGGGGCGGGGGACGCGGGAGGCCGCGTCGGCTACCGCTCGGCCGAAGCGGAACGTCAACACCCCATGGGTCTTTGGGGGTTCGGTTGCGGCAGACCGGCGCCCCGCGCGTGGCGGGCGTGAACCCCGCCCGGCGCGCGGTGCGGTTCCGGCACCCCGCGGATGCCGGAACCGCACCGGGGACTCAGTCCTCCGGCGCGACGACGAACGGCAGGCTGCGCGCCACGGAGAAGACCGTGTTGATGCCGGCGCGTACGCGATAGGAGGCCACCACTTCCAGGACGTCGCCGTCGGCCGCGGTCCAGGGGGCGTCCAGGTCCACCCGGATCTCCAGCCTGCGCCGGGTGTCCTTCTGCGGGACCAGCACCTCGTTGAGCTTCCGGGCGGCGACGATCGTCGAGGTGCTGAGGTTGCGCACCGAGACCCACACGTCGTGCTCGTCGACGTTCTGGTTGATCTCCTCGCCGATCTCCACGTTGGCGATGACGTCGAAGGGCGTCCCGCTCGGGATGCGGTCGACGGTGAAGAACGTCCCGTCGTCGACGGGGTAGACCATCTTGATCTCGGCGTCCCATGATCCGGCCATGGTGACCTCCAGGCGTTCGGTTGGTGACGGTGCTTCGGTCACTCGGAACCTAGGGACACCCGACCGGTCGAGGGATCGGTAGAACTCCCCATTGACGTGGGTGAGTTGCCTAGAACAGCGCGGCCCCCCGCTCGAAGTCCAGCAGCCGCTGCTTGCGTTCCAGGCCGCCGCCGTAGCCCGTGAGGCCACCGTCGGCGCCGACCACCCGGTGGCACGGGACGATGATGCCGACGGGGTTCTTGCCGTTGGCCAGGCCGACCGCGCGGGAGGCTTGGGGGTTGCCGAGGGCGTCGGCGAGCTGGCCGTAGGAGCGGGTCTCGCCGTAGGGGATCCGGGCGAGCTGGTCCCAGACCCTGCGCTGGAACGGGGTGCCCTGGAGCCGGAGTTCGAGGGTGAACTCCTTCAAGTCGCCCTGGAAGTACGCCCCGAGCTGCTCCGCGGCCTCCGCGAAGGGGGCGTCGTCCGGTTCGCCGAAGGATTCCTCGGGTGGGCGGTGACGTTGCTCGGTCATGTAGAGGCCGCACAGAACGCCGTCGTCGGCGACGAGGGTCAGGAGGCCGTAGGGACTGTCGATCACGGTGTGCTGCTTCATGAACGTCCTCACACGGGAAGGAAGTTGATCGGGTGGCTGTCGGTCGCCCACAGGTACTGGACCGCGTACGCCCGCCAGGGCCGCCAGGCCGCCGCGCGGGCGGTGAGCGCGGCCGGGGTCGCGGGCAGGCCCAACTCCTGGGCGGCGCGCCGGATTCCGAGGTCGGTCGGGAGGAAGGCGTCCGGGTCACCGAGGGCCCGCATGGCGATGACGTCGACCGTCCAGGGGCCGAATCCGGGGAGTGCGAGGAGCCGGGCACGGGTCTCCGTCCAGTCCGCCTCCACGCCCAACTGGAGTGTTCCGTCGGCCAGTTGGTCCACCAGCGTGGTGAAGGTGGTGCGGCGGGTGCGGGGCATCGCGAGCCTCGACGGGTCGGCCTCGGCCAACGCCTCGGGGGTCGGGAAGAGGTGGGTGAGGCCGCCCTCGGGGTCGTCCACGGGGTCGCCGTACGCCGTGACCAGACGGCCGGCGTGGGTGCGGGCGGCGGCCGTGGAGACCTGCTGGCCGAGGACGGCCCGTACGGCGAACTCCGCCTCGTCCACGGTGCGTGGGACGCGGCGGCCCGGTGCCTTGTCGACCAGGGGTGCCAGCACCGGGTCGGTGCGCAGCTGGTCGTCGACGGCGACCGGGTCGGCGTCCAGGTCGAGCATCCGGCGGCAGCGGCTGATGGCGACGGTCAGGTCGCGCAGGTCGCTGAGCATCAACCGGCAGGCGATGTGGTCGGGTTGGGGCGTGAGCGCCACGACACCGTGCCCGTAGGGCAGTCGGAGCGTGCGCCGGTACGCGCCGTCCCGCCACTCCTCCACACCGGGGACGGCGGTGGCGGCGAGGTGGCCGAAGAGGTTGTCGGGGTTGAGCGGGGCCCGGAAGGGCAGGCGCAGGGCGAGCACACCCGGGGCGCTTCCCGTCACACCGGGGGCGCCCCCCGCCACCGCCGGAGCGCCTGCCGCCACCCCCGGCGCACCTCCCACGGCCCCGCGCGGCACTCGCGCGCGCAGCTCGCTCGGGGAGAGGGCGAAGACCTCGCGCACGGTGTCGTTGAAGGTGCGGATCGCGGAGAAACCGGCCGCGAAGGCGATGTCCGCCATCGGGAGCGGGGTCGTCTCGATCAGGATCCGCGCGGTCTGGGCGCGCTGGGCGCGGGCGAGGGCGAGCGGGCCCGCGCCGAGTTCGGTGAGGAGCTGGCGTTCGATCTGCCGGGTGCTGTAGCCGAGGCGGGTCGCGAGACCTGGGACGCCCTCGCGGTCGACCACGCCGTCGGCGATCAGGCGCATCGCGCGGGCGACGAGGTCGGCGCGCTGGTTCCACTCCGGGGAGCCGGGGCTGGTGTCGGGACGGCAGCGCTTGCAGGCCCGGAAGCCCGCCTGCTGGCAGGCCGCCGCGCTCGGGTAGAAGGTCATGTTCCGCGGCTTGGGCGGGACGGCCGGGCAGCTCGGCCGGCAGTAGATCCGGGTGGTCAGGACGGCCGTGAAGAACCAGCCGTCGAACCGCGCGTCCTTCGACTGCACGGCCCGCACACAGCGCTCGGTCTCGGTGTACATCCCCGTCTGCATGGGTCCAGCATCGGTCACCGGACGGACCCGGGCTGGCGAGAATCCGACATCAACCTCGCGCGTCCTGGACCTGCCCGGATCGCCACGCCGACTCTCGCAGCAGGCGGAGCCCGTTCAGGCCGACCAGGACCGTCGAGCCCTCGTGGCCCGCGACGCCGAGGGGCAGCGGGAGGTGGCCGAGGAGGTCCCACAGGACGAGTCCGGTGATGAAGGTGCCCGCGATCACCAGGTTCTGGAGGACGAGGCGGCGGGCGGCCCGGGAGAGTCGTACGACGGCGGGGATCGTCGTGAGTTCGTCGCGCACGACGACCGCGTCCGCGGTCTCCAGGGCCAGGTCGGAGCCGGCGCGGCCCATCGCGATGCCGGTGTGGGAGGCGGCGAGGGCGGGCGCGTCGTTGACCCCGTCCCCGACGAACAGCACCTTGCGGCCGGCGTCCTGAAGCTCCCGTACGACATCCACCTTGCCCTCGGGCAGCAGCCCCGCGCGCACGTCGGCGATCCCGGTGGCCTCGGCGACCCGCGCGGCGGCGTGCGGGTTGTCGCCGGTGACGAGGAGGGGCGCGGCCCCGGTCAGGGCGGTGAGCGCGGCGGTCGTGGCGGGGGCGGCGGCGCGGAGACGGTCGGTGAGGGCGAGGGTGCCGAGGGGCACACCGTCGCCGGTCACGAGGACGACGGTGGCGCCCTCGTCGTGTGCGGGGAGGGACAGGGCGGCGGGGTGCGCGACGGCCGGGCTCGGCGAGGCAGCGGGACCCTCCGCTCGGCCGGCCTCCGCGCTCTCCGCCTGGACGACGCCCGCACCCACCGACCGCCCGCCCCCCGCACCCTCCACCTGACCGACGCCCGCGCTCGACCCGTGCTCGGCGCTCGCGCCGTCCACGCGGCCGACCCCGATCACCCGCCCCTCAACCACCGCCGAAACCCCCCGCCCCGGCACCGCCACGAACTCCTCCACCGTCGGGATCCGCAGCCCCCGAGCCCGCGCCGCCGCCACGATCGCCCGCGCCAGCGGATGCTCGCTCGGGTGTTCGGCGGCCGCGGCCAGCGTGAGCAGGGCGTCCGGGGTCAGGTCCGAGCCCGGCAGGGGGCGTACGGACGTCACCTCCGGCGCTCCCTCCGTCAGCGTGCCCGTCTTGTCGAGGGCCACCGTGTCGATCTCGCCGAGCCGCTCCATCGCGACCGCCGACTTGACCAGGACGCCGTGCCGCCCGGCGTTGGCGATGGCGGACAGCAGGGGCGGCATGGTCGCGAGGACGACCGCGCAGGGCGAGGCGACGATCATGAAGGTCATCGCACGCAGCAACGCGTCCGTGAGGTCCGCGCCGAAGGCCAGCGGCACGCCGAAGACCAGCAGGGTCGCGGCCACGATCCCCACCGCGTACCGCTGCTCGATCTTCTCGATGAACAGCTGCGTCGGCGCCTTGGTACGCGAGGCCTCCTCGACGAGGGTCACGATGCGGGCGATCACCGAGTCCGCGGGATCACGCGAGACACGGACGCGCAGCGCGCCGGTGCCGTTCAGGGTGCCGGCGAAGACCTCGTCGCCGGGCGCCTTGGCGACGGGGAGCGGCTCGCCCGTGATCGTGGCCTGGTCGGCCTCGCTCGCGCCGTCCACGACCACGCCGTCGGCACCGATGCGCTCGCCCGGCCGGATCAACAGGACGTCCCCGACGACGAGTTCGGAGACCGGCACCGTCTCCTCACGCGTGCCGTCGTCGGTCACCCGAGTCGCCACAGAAGGCGCCAGATCCAGCAGCCCGCGCACCGAGTCCGCCGTCCGGGCCGTCGCCAGCGCCTCCAGCGCACCCGACGTCGCGAAGATGACGATCAGCAGCGCGCCGTCCAGCACCTGCCCGATCGCCGCCGCCCCGAGCGCCGCCACGATCATCAGCAGGTCGACGTCCAGCGTCTTCTCGCGCAGCGCCCGCAGCCCTTCGAGCGCCGGTTCCCAGCCGCCGGTGGCGTAGGCGACGGCGTACAGCGGCCCCCACGCCCACCACGGCAGACCTCCGAGGTCCAGCGCGAGGCCGAGCAGGAAGGCGACGGTCGACGCCAGCGCCCAGCGGGCCTCGGGAAGGGCCAGGACCCGGGTACGACGGCGGGGCGCCGGGGCCGGTGTGCGGACGGGGGCGGGAGCGAGAGTCGTGGACACCCGGCTCACCATACAGGAACACATGAAGACTCATTCATCTGTTCATGTACGATGAGTAAGATACCGCCCATGGGTCATGGAGCCGTCACCACCGCGCAGGAAGCCGCCGAGCGCGTACGCCTGGACGCGGCCAATGTCGCCAAGGTGGCCACCACGCTCCAGGCCCTCTCCACCCCGTCCCGCCTGCTGATCCTCGCGAGACTGCGCGAAGGACCGCTGCCGGCCACGGAGTTGGCGGCCGAGGTGGGCATGGAGCAGTCCGCGTGCTCGCATCAGCTGCGGCTGCTGCGGAACCTGGGTCTTGTCGTGGGCGAGCGCCAGGGCCGGTCGGTGGTGTACGCGCTGCACGACCACCATGTCGCCGAGCTGCTCGACCAGGCCGTGTATCACGTGGAGCATCTGCGGCTGGGGATCAGCGACACGGCGGAGTGAGACGCCGCGCGGGGGCGGAGTGAGACGCCCCGAAGAAGCGGACGCCTCACTCCTGTCACGCCGTTCTCCTCAACCCCCGGCGTATCAGGTGGTCGCCGTCGGCCGCCGGGAGGTTGCCGTGGCCTGGCTCACATTCCTCAGCGGCCGCAGCCGGTAGGTGTACGCGTAGTCCCGGTTCGCGAACAGCTTGTACTCGTCGTGGGTGTGCGCACCCCAGCTGTTGTCGCCGCCGACGCCCATCTGCCGGTGGTTGACGCGCAGGACGACCGCCTCGCGCGGGGTGAGCTGGTAGTCGTGCCGCGCCCCCGAGGACAGGTCCTCCGGCGTGAAGTGCGAGGCGTTGACCTCGACGAGGGGCTCGCCGGAGACGAGCAGTCCGACGCCGTCGCGGCCGGTCAGCGCGGCCCAGCGGACGTCGGTCTTGTTGCCGTTCTCCTGCGGGCGGATGTACGGCGTCCACTGTTCGGCGACGGTCCCGGAGTACAGGCCTACGTCGGTGCCGTCGTTGCGGTCCCAGTGGTTCTCCTCGGGGCCGCGCCCGTAGTAGTGCAGCCGGTCGAGGCGGCGCGGCAGGAAGAGCAGCGTGCCGACCTCCGGGATGTACGGCAGTGAACTCGCCCCCGGGTGCAGGGTGTTGTCGACCTTGATCTCGCCGTTTCCGAAGACCGTGTAGGTGGTGGTGTACGTCGACTCGATGGTGGTCGGCAGGGTGCCGGCGACCCTGATCTCGACGGCCCTGTCCCGCAGCGCGCTGACCTTCACCTCGGTCACCTTGCGCTGGGTTCCGGCGTCCCGCCAGGTCTGGTTGCGGGTGTGCTGCCCGTTGCCGTGGTCGTTGTCGGTGGGCGCCCGCCAGAAGTTGGGGACGGGGCCGTCCGTGAGCAGCCGGGTGCCGTGCGCCTCGTACGACGTGATGGTCCCGGTCTGCTTGTCGACGGTGACGGAGAAGTCCTCACCGGCGACGGTGACTTGGCCGTCGTCTTCCCCGTACCTCAGGGCCGGGACATCCGACAGCGGTACGGGCGTCACCGCCGGGCTGCCCGCGTCGAGGGCGAGCTGCTGCTTGGCGATCTCGAAGCCGGACTTCGCCCAGGGGGTGGACTCCCTTGTCCTGAAGGAGAGTTGGAGGAAGTACTCGGCGCCGGGCGCCGGGTCGGCGGGCAGCTCGTAGGGGACGGCGATCTCCTTGCCCGACAGGGGCGCCAGGTCCAGCTGGTCGCGGGTGAGCCTGCCCCGCCGTACGACTTCGCCGTCGGCGACCAGGGACCAACCGCCGTCGAACTCACGGAGGTTGGTGAAGAGGTACTCGTTGGTGATCCGGACGGCCCCGCCGCCCGGCGACACCCAGGCCGCGTTGATCGCCTGGTAGATCTGCTTGACCTCGGCCGCCTTGCCCGTGTGGCCCCGGTCCGCGGTGACGATGCCGTCCGCGACGAAGGCGCCGTCGTTGGGGTTGTCGCCCCAGTCGCCGCCGTACGCGAAGAAGGTCTTCTCCCGCGGGCGCTTCCGGCTCAGTCCCACGGTGGCCGCGTCGAACCAGAACCGCACGCCCTCGTCGCCGGGTCCGCGGCTCTCGGAGGCGAGTTCGGCGGCGCTCAGGGCACGGGCGTACACCCGCGCCTTGCGTATGGTGCCGCTGAACTCCCGGGTGGGGTTGTCGACATCGGTCGCGAGGGCGAGGGGCGCGGTGGTGCTGCTCGGTCGCCGGGTGGTCGTCCGGGTGGCCTTCACCACGCCGTCGATGGAGAGGGTGAGCGTGCCCGCGTCCGCGTCGAAGACACCGGCGACGTGGTGCTCCTGACTTGTCCAGCCCTCCGACAGCGCGGAGTTGACGGCGATCCACTGTCCGCCGCCGTAGATGAAGAACTCCAGTGAGTTCCCGGACTGTTTGAGGGCGTACTGGGTGTCCCCCTTGGCGATGACGGGCTGGTGACTGTACGTCACATCCGGGGTGATCCAGGCTTCCAGCGTCAACGAACCCGTGAGGTCGAGGCTCGGGTCGCGGGCGAAGACCGTGCCGCCGGAGACGCCCTTGGCGCGGTCGAACGTCGCGCTCGCGGGGAGGACTTCGCCCTGCAGACCGCCGGGTCCGGTCTCGGTGAGGAGGGTGCGCGCCGGGACCGGTGTGGTCAGCGACTGGTCGACGAAGTCCCAGATCCAGCCGCCCTGGAGGACCGGGTAGCGGCGGATGACGTCCCAGTACTTCTTGAGGTTGCCGTTGGAGTTCCCCATCGCATGGGCGTACTCGATCATCACGTACGGCCGGGTGTCGGCGGTGTCCTTGGCGCGGGCCTCCACCCGCGAGGGCGACTCGTACATCTCCGAGCGGATGTCGCTGATGGTGGGGCGGTCGTCGCCCTCGTACTGGACGACGCGGGTGGTGTCGTACGACGTGATCCAGTCCCGCATGTTCACGAAGGTGCTGCCGCCGCCCGCCTCGTTGCCGAGGGACCAGATGACCACGCTGGCATGGTTCTTGTCGCGGTGAACCATGTTCTGGGCGCGCGCCACACAGGCCGCGCTCCAGTCGGCGTGGTTGCCGGGGTACTCGTCGCGGATGCCGTGGGTCTCCAGGTTGGTCTCGTCGACGAGGTAGAGGCCGTACTCGTCGGCGAGTTCGTACCAGAGCGTGTTGTTGGGGTAGTGCGAGGTGCGGACGGTGTTGATGTTCAGCCGCTTGATGATCCGGATGTCCTCGACCAGGTCCGCGCGGGTGAGGGCGGTGCCGCGGTCCGGGTGCATCTCGTGCCGGTTGGTGCCGCGCAGGGAGACAGGTTGGCCGTTGATGCGCATCAGCCCGTCCTTCAGGGCGAATTCACGCAGACCGACCCGGTGCGAGAGCGTCTCGGTCACCCTGCCCGCGGGATCACGCAACCGCAGAACTGCCGTGTAGAGATTGGGGTGTTCGGCCGACCACAGCTGGGGACGGGGTACCGCCTTCGCCGCCTGTACGGTCGTCTCGGCGCCGGAGTCCAGGTCGACCGTCTGCTGGAGCGGGCGGGACCAGACGGGGTGGCCGTCGGCGTCGTACAGCTGGGTCTCGACCGTGTACCGGCCCACGTTGCCGCCGGCGTAGTCGCGCACGCTCGCGGTGACCGCCAACTCCGCTGCGTCATAAGTGTCGTTGAGCGGGGTGTCCAGCTTGAAGTCGCGCAGGTGAACGGCGGGCGTGGAGTAGAGGTGGACCGAGCGGAAGATGCCGCTCAGCCGGATCATGTCCTGGTCCTCCAGCCAGTCGCCGTCGGAGTAGCGGTAGACCTCGACGGCTATCTGGTTGGTGCCCGCCTTCAGGTGCTCGGTGATGTCGTACTCGGCGGGGGTGTACGAATCCTCGCAGTAGCCGACGAGTTGGCCGTTGATCCACACGTAGTGGGCCGACTTCACCCCCTCGAAGTGCAGGAAGGTCCGCCGCCCGGACCAGGTGCGGGGCACGGTGAAGGTGCGTCTGTACTGGCCGACGGGGTTGTACCGGGTGGGCGCGGCGGGCGGCTGGGCGTCCTCGCCGCGGCCGTTGGGGCCCCACCAGGGGTAGGTGATGTTGAGGTAGACCGGGAAGTCGTAGCCGTGCCGCTGCCAGACGGAGGGCACGGGGATGGTCTCCCAGTCGGAGTCGTCCAGGTCGGTGCGGTGGAAGTCCTCGTCGCGGTCGTCGGGGCGGTCGGCGTACGCGAACCGCCACTTGCCGTCCAGGCTTTGGCGGTACGGCGATTCCGCGCGGTCGGCGGCGAGGGCCTGGCCGACGGAGGCGTACGGGGTGAGGGTGGTGTGCGGGGGCTCGGTGCCCAGCCGGAAGACGTCGATGGCGCCGTTCCACTCCGGGGCGCCGGCGCTCTCCGCCGCGTGGCCGCGGGCGGCGAGGGGGCCGGAGGAGAGGGCGAGCGCGCCGAGGACGGCCGCTCCTCCCTCCAGGAGACGCCGGCGGCTGAGCGTGAGGGGCAGCTGGGGAGCGGGCATGATCATGGCCTTCCTCGGGACGACAGTGCGGGTGTACGTACTGAGGGAGCGTCAATTCCTGTGCGCTATTGGGGACTTTGAGGCACAGGATGCGACTCAACCTAGATCCCGAAGCCGATCGAGGCAATGACTTGTCGGTCTCTGTGTGGTCCTGGGGACAACGCGACACGGCACCCCCGCGTGGTGTCACGCGGGGGTGCCGTGGGTCCGTCCGGGCCGCCGGTGGCCGGCGGCCGAGGGGTCAGCCGGTGGGGAGCGCCGGGAGGTTGCTCGTGAGGCTGTCGGTCGGGAGGGTGTCCGTGAGGCTGTCGGTGGGCAGGCCGCCGCCGAGGAGGCCGGTGACCGCGCCGATCACCGTGCCCAGGAGACCGGTGACCGCGCTCAGCACGGAGCCGAGGTCCAGCGAGGTCAGCGCCTTGAGGAGGGCGTCGACCGTGGACTGGACGGTGGCGAGGAGGTCCGAGACGGGGTCGGCGGCGCGGTCCGTCCCGGCGGCGGAGCGGTCCGTCGCGGCCAGGTTCCGCAGCCGCTCCTGCACGGTGGCGTTCGCCGCTTCCACGGCCTTGGCGTGCGCGGCGGCCTCGGCGGCGCCGAGGTGCTCACCGGGCCGCACGGGGATCGCGGTCACCGCGTCCAGGAGGGGCTGGAGGACACCGGCACGGTCCGCGCCGAGGGTGTGCAGCGGCGAGTGGGACAGCGCGCTCTGCCCCGTGGTGGCCGCACCGCGGTGCCCCTCCGCGAGGTCGGACATGCCGAGCCGCGCGAGCAGCCGGTCCGTGTCCACGGGGCTGGACCAGTCGTGCGTCCGCGACACACCGTGGTCCGACGCACCTCGGCCTGCGTCGACAGCGGCGGCCGCGGCGCCGGCCGGCACGAGGACCAGCGCGGCACAGACCAGGGGCGGCAGGAGGAGGCCGCGGGAGACGAGGGGGCGCATGCGCGTTCCTTTCGATGACACGTCGTTGGATTCACCGTGAGAACCCCACGGACACCCCGCAACCGATCACACGCCGCCCGGATGCCCCCGCCCCACCCACCCAAGCCTCCTGACCTGCCCCTTTCCCAGGGCCCTGACCCCCGTCCCCACGTTCGCCCGTCAGGGTGCGGGCGGGGTTCAGGAGCGGGTGGGGACCACGGACGGTTTCGCACCCGACCGCCGCCCCTTCCAGCCGCCGTACGCTCACGACGCGGCGGTGCCTGCTGCTTTTTCCGGTGGCCGCGATGAGTTTCGGTCGCGGTGCCGGTCTGTTGTCGTGACTGTAGGGCGGCGCAGGGTACTGCCCGTCACCGGATATCACGGAGGACACCATGACGAGTACTCCCGACGACCCGGCCGCCGCGCGCTCCGGTCGCCCGCCGGTCGTCGATCTGGCCACCTGGCAGAAGGCGCGGGACGAGCTGCTGGTCCGGGAGAAGGCGCACACCCGGGAGGGCGACGCCCTGGCCGCGGCCCGCCGGCGGCTGCCGATGGTGGAGTTCGACGGCACGGTCGAGGTCGTCGGCCCCGACGGCCCGGTCCCCTTCCTGGACCTCTTCCAGGGGCGCGACGAACTCGTCGTCTACCAGCACATGTGGTACGACGGCGCCCCGCACCAGGGTCAGTGCGAGGGCTGCACGACCACGGCCTGGCATCTCCAGGACGCCGTCTACCTCCACGCGCGCGGTGTCTCCTTCGCCGTCCTGACGACCGGCCCCTGGGAGGAGGTGGCCGCCTTCGTGGAGTTCATGGGCTACACCCAGCCCTGGTACTCGGTGCGCGACGTGCCCGCGCCCGTCGGCGGCGACATGGGCTACCTCGCCTGCTTCCTGCGCGACGGCGACCGCGTCTTCCTCACCTACCGCACGACGGGCCGCGGCAACGAGCGCGTCAACGGATCCCTCGGACTCCTCGACATGACCCCGTACGGCCGCGGCGAGACATGGGAGGACAACCCCGAAGGGTGGCCCGAGGGACGCGGCCCGTGCTGGTCCTGGCGTTCGGACGCGGCGGGGAACGCCGACTGGGGCCCGACCAGCCGTCCCGTCCCCCAGTGGACCCGCCCCGGCGCGACCCCCGTGGAGACCCTCGGCCGCCACGGGCACTGCCACTGACGCCGGTTGTACGTCAGTTGGGCGCTCCCGGCGGCACACGCGGCGCCGGGTCGAGGCGGACGGAGCCGGGGTCGGCCAGGTAGGCGGTGATCAGTCCGGCCGCCTCCCGGTGGTGGTCTCCGTCCCTCTGGTGGTGGTCGCCGCCCATCTCCCGGAGTACCGCCGCGAATTCCCGCAGTACGGACCGGAGTTCGGACCGGACGGGCGCGTGCAGGACCTCGGCGTCGAGCGTGCGCAGCACATGGTGGAGCAGAGCCCAGTCGACGGTGCGCTGCACCGCCGCGCCCGCCGGAACGTCCTCGCGTACGGGGTCCTCGCGCCGCCAAGTGGCCGCCAGCAGCGTGGTGAGCAGCTCGGTGACGCCGGGGACGGCCGGGTCTACGGCGTGCTGCCAGGCAAGGCGGTTGAGGCGGGCCGGTTCCAGCAGCGGTCCAGTGACGAGAACCGCCGCGGACCGCGCCGCCTCGAAGGGGTCGAAGACCACTCCCGCGCCGGTGTCGAAGTACTGGCTCGTCCGGCCGTAGCGGATGGCGGGCGGAGTGAGGGTGTCCAACACGGCGGACGGCAGGGCCAGTTGCTCGGCATGCAGCAGACCGGCCAGTCGGGTCAGCGCCCGGCGCTGGGTGTCGGCGTCGACGGGTACGGCGCCGGTCCCCGCCTCCCCCGCGAGGCCGTACGCGTACCGCACTCCCCCGACCAGCCGTGCGACGGCCGTCACCTCGTGGCGGTGCAACAGCTGGAGCAGGACGGCGCGTTCCTCCAGTTCGCCGGTCTGCCGGTCGGGCGGCAGCACCCCGCGGGAGAAGCCGGCCAGGGCGATGCCGCGGACCCTCAGGACGTTCTCCAGCGCGTCGAATGCATCGCCCGCGGTGACCCACGGGACGCCGTCGGCGTGGGAGGCGTGCGGCTCGTGGCCGTCCTCGTCGGTGACGTAGAGGAGGCCCGACGCGCTGGACTCGCGGCGCAGGGCGGCGAGTTCGTCGTCGGTGTGGTCGCCGTAGCCGTGGGCGACGAGGAAGTGGTCCCAGGGGCCGAGTCCGGTGGCGTACGCGTCGGAGAGGTCGAGGTCGCCGTCCGGTGTCACCGTGACGCGGGCGTGCGGGTAGTCCATGACCGACGGCTTGTCGTGGTGCGTACTGGCGTAGTTGTGCATGAAGCCGAGCGCGTGCCCGATCTCGTGCGCGGCGAGCTGCCGGAGCCGGGTCAGCACCAACTCCTGCACGGCGGCCAGGCGTTGGGGTTCGTCCGGGTGGCCGTAGGGGGCGAGGAGGGCCTCGCCGAGCGCGCGGACCTGCTCGACGCGCTGGGAGCCGAGGCGTACCCGGGCGTGCAGGATCTCGCCGGTGCGCGGATCGGTCAGGCCCTGTCCGAGGGACCAGCCGCGGCCCGCGCGGTGCACCCACACCACACCGTTGACCTCGGGGTCGTACGGGTCGAAGTCCGCGCCGCCCGCCTCGACGCGGTACACGTCGGGCCGCCCGATCCGCGCGAAGCCCTCCCGCCACCAGTTGCCGCCCTCGATCACCGCGGAGCGCAACGGCTCGGGGACGGCCGGGTCGACGTAGAAGACGATCGTGGGATCGGGTCCCGGGGTGGGCTCAACTCGGAAGCGGGGCTGGAACTTGACCTGGGTGGAGGCCCGGCCGACGAGGCCGTGGTCGGCGTAGCCGATGCCGTAGCTCCCCGAGGCGGGGTGGTAACGGCGGGCGGGCATGGGGCGTTCGGGCAACCGGATGAAGGTCAGCTGCTGGACGACGGTGAGGGCGCGCGGGTCGGCGGCGACGGCCCGGACCGCCGCGCCCCGGCCGGGGCCGCGGAAGGTGAGCAGGGCCGGGAGGCGGGTGGCGCGCGGGCCGGTGCGGCTGTCGGCGGTGAGCGGCAGGCCGGCGGACGCGTCGAGGGTGTAGTCGCCCTGGTCGGACTCGTGCAGGTGGTCGGCGACGCGGTCGTGGTCGGCCACCACCAGGTCGGTGGCGTCGACGACCACCACACCGTCCTCCTCCCGCAGCACCGGCCCGCTCCACACCACGGACAGCGCGAAGGACTCGTCTCCGGCGCGTACGACGGCCGGGTCCGGGTCGCTCAGGGTCAGGAAGTGCTTGTTGCGTACGGCGAACAGGACCCGGTCGCCGATCCGGCGGAACTCGGCGAGCCGGGCCTTGCCCGCGCGCCCCCGGTCCAGCCACAGCTCGCTGGAGCCGAGGCCCTGGGAGAGGGAGACGGTGAGGAGGAAGGGCTCGTCGAAGTGACGGATGCCCAGCAGGAGGCGGCCCTGGGCCGGGGCGTCGGGATCCGGTACGAGAGCGAGGAAGTCGGGGGTACGGATCTCTTCGCCGGGCATGACGGGGCCTCTCTCAGTGGTGCGGGGCACGCCGGTACAGGGGGGTGCGGTGAGACGAAGGCCGCGATGACGTACCTCGCGCGCAGTCACCGTACGGATACGCGTCTGCGTTCTGTGGGAGCCGCAGGCACTCGTGGCGCAGCAGGATCTCCACTCTTGGTGTAGCGTACACTACAATTGTAGTAATCGCTACGGTAAGCTGGGCGTCGGATACAGTCACGAGCCGGAAGTGCAGAAGGGGGTCCAGCCGATGACCAAGCCGCAGACGACGCGCAAGAAGCGCGCGAACGGGGTGGAGTCGCGGCAGCGGATTCTCGACGCGACGGTGGAGATCGCGGGCGAGCGCGGGTACGAAGGCACGTCGATCGCGGCCGTCAGCGCCAAGTGCGGACTGCCCGCCAGCTCGATCTACTGGCACTTCAAGGACAAGGACGACCTGATCGCCGCGGTCATCGAGCGCAGCTTCGAGACCTGGCTGGCGGCCGTGGAACTGCCCGGTGAGGAAGCCGGTTCCCCCCTGGAACGGGTCACGGTCATGGCGGCGCGCGTCGCGAAGTCGCTGGTGGACGCGCCGGAGTTCCTGCGCCTCGGCCTGATGCTCGCCCTGGAGCGCCGCCCCGAGGAGCCCCGCGGCCGGGCGGTGTTCCTCCAGGCCCGGGCTGTCGCCGAGCGGAAGGTCGCCGAGGTGATCGGGGAGCTCTTCCCGGAGCTGGACGAGGCCTCCGTCCGCGCTCTCACCGTCTACGGGGTGGCGGGCGCCGACGGACTGTTCGTGCACCGGGAGATCAACGGCGACGCCGTGGATCTGGTGACGATGTTCGAGCTGCACGCGCGGCTGGTGTACCAGGCCGCGGCCGACCTCTCTTAGGCCAGGCCCTCTTGAGTCACGCCCCCGGCCAGGTCGTCGGCGCGCACTGTGTCGCCCAACTCCTGACCGCCCTGCCCGCCTGTTGCCACACCCTCGCACCCGCCGGCCGCTCCCTCGACGCCGAACCCGCCTGACACCACCGGGCGTCGGCGCCTCAGGACCCCTCCGCGCCGACCCGTGCCGCGAACGCCCCGTACGCCGGCTCGTCGAAGAGGACGAACGTGACCACCTCGACGTCCGTCTTCGCGGCGCGGACCGTCTCCACCGCCACGCGCGCGGCGTCGGCCATCGGCCATCTGAAGACGCCGGTGGAGATGGCCGGGAACGCGACGGTGCGGGCGCCGAGTTCGTCGGCGACCCGGAGGGACTCCCGGTAGCAGGAGGCCAGGAGCGCGGGATCGCTGCCCGGCCCCTGATACACCGGACCCACCGTGTGGATCACCCAACGGGCGTCCAGATCGCCCGCGGTGGTGGCGACCGCCCGACCGACGGGCAGGCCCTTGCCGTAGCGCGCGGCGCGGAGCCTGCGGCAGTCGGCCAGGATCGCCGGGCCGCCCCGGCGGTGGATGGCGCCGTCGACTCCTCCCCCGCCGAGGAGGGAGGAGTTCGCGGCGTTGACGATCGCGTCGGCGCTCTGCCGTGTGATGTCCCCCTGGACGAGCCGGATCGTGGTCATGTGCGCCACTCTCGCAGCTCGCCCCGGCGGCGGCACGCCGAATCACCAGGCGACCGGCAGTGAGCGCACCCCGTGCATCGCGGACATCGGCAGGGCCAGCTCCTCCGGCGACGCCGTCAGGCGCAGGCCCGGCAGGCGGCCGAAGAGCGCGGGCAGGCCGATCTGGAGTTCGGCGCGGGCCAGGGACTGGCCGACGCACTGGTGGAGCCCGTGCCCGAAGGCGAGGTGACCGCTCGCGTCCCGGCGGACGTCGAGGGAGTCGGGGTCCGGGTAGACGGCCGGGTCCCGGTTCGCGGCCTGGATCGCCACGGCCACGCCCTCCCCGGCCCGGATGCGCACCCCTCCGATCTCGACGTCCTCGGTCGCGATCCGCCGCAGCCCCCAGTGCGAGACCGTGAGATACCGCAGCAGCTCCTCCACCGCCTCCGGCCACAACTCCGGCTGTGCGCGCAGGACTTCGAGCTGCCCGGGGTTGCGCAGCAGGGCGACGGCGGAGAGGGGGAACATGTTCGCGGTCGTCTCGAAGCCGGCCAGCAGCAGGACGAAGGCGACGCCCACGGCCTCCTCGACGGTGGCCTCGCCCGTCGCCACCCGCTCGGTCGCGAGCCGGGAGAGCAGGTCGTCGGCCGGCTCCTTGCCGCGCGCCACCAGCAGTTCGGTGAGATAGCCGTACAACGCCCTGCGGGCGCCCAGCACATCGGTGGTGCCCGTGGTGAAACTCGTGAACGCCTGCGCCTGTTCACGGAAGAAGCCGTGGTCCTCGTACGGCACTCCGAGCAACTCGCAGATGACGAGCGAGGGTTGCGGCAGTGCGTACGCCGTGACGAGGTCGGCCTCGGTCGCGCCGTCCGCCGTCATGGCGTCGAGGAGGTCGTCGCAGATCCGGGCGATGGCCGGGCGCAGCGCCTCGATACGGCGGAAGGTGAAGTCGGGGACGAGCATGCGCCGCAGCCGGGTGTGGTCGGGCGGGTCCATGAGGAAGAACTGACCGGGCCCCCGCGGGGGCGCCTGCGGGCGCAGCCCGGGGAAGCCCTCCCGGTCGGCGTCGGCGCTGAAGCGCGGGTCGGCGAGCACGGCGCGGGCGTCCTCGTGGCGGGTGATCAGCCAGGGGCTGTTGTCACCCCAGATCGTCACCCGCCGAACGGGCTCCTCCGTCTGCCACTTGGCGTATTCGGGAGCGGGGTCGAGGAGGGGGCGGGTGGTGGGGAGTGCGGGGTGGGGGGTCACTCGGGGTTCCTTACCTTGCGCGTTCTGGTGTCTCTCTCAGCCGTCTGACTCGCTCAGCCGTCCAGACCGGCGAGGTCCAGCAGCAGGGACTTGACCTGCTGTGCCGCGTACGCCTCGCGCGCGTGTGCCGGGTCCGAACACAGCAGTACGGGGCCGTAGTCGGGGTCGGCGGGCAGCCGGCCGTGGCTGCCGCGGACGCCCGAGGGGTCCAGCGGGACGGTCCGGATGCGGTAGCGGAGGCCGAGCTTCTTGCGGGCGATCTGACCGACGGCGCGCAGCTTCACCGCCGGGACGCTCTCGTCGTAGAGGAGTTCGGCGGGGTCGTAGCCGGGCTTGCGGTGGATCTCGACCTGGCGGGCGAAGTCGGGGGCGCGGTCGTCGTCGAGCCAGTAGTAGTACGTGAACCAGGCGTCGGGGGCGGCGAGCGCGACGAGTTCGCCGGAGCGCTCGTGGTCGAGCCCCTGGGCGGCCTTGCCCTCGGCGCCCAACACGCTGTCGACGCCGTCGAGTTCGGTCAGGAGCTTCGCGACCGTCTCGGTGTCGGCGGGGTCGCGGACGTAGACATGGGCGAGCTGGTGGTCGGCGACCGCGAAGGCGCGGGAGGTCCACGGGTCGAGGTACTCCATGCCGTCCTGGGTGTGGACTTCGAGGAGTCCGGCGCGGCGCAGGGCGCGGTTGATGTCGACCGGGCGGGAGACGGGGGCGATGCCGTACTCGCTGAGCGCGACGACGGTGGCGCCCTCGGCCAGGAAGTGGTCGATCAACGGGCCGAGCGCGGCGTCGAGTTCGCGGGCGGCGCGGGCGGACTCGGGCGAGTCGGGGCCGGAGCGCTGGGGCTCGTAGTCGAGGTGGGGGATGTAGACGAGGGTGAGGTCGGGCTGCTTCTCGTCGAAGATCTGGCGGGAGGCCGCGAGGATCCACTGGGTGGAGGGCATGCCCGCGTTCGGGCCCCAGTAGGTGAAGAGCGGGAAGTCGCCGAGCCGGTCGGTGAGTTCGTCGTGCAGGGCGGGCGGCCAGGTGTAGCAGTCGGGTTCCTTGCGGCCGTCGGAGTAGTAGACGGGGCGCGGGGTGACCGTCCAGTCGACGTCGGCGCCCATCGCGTACCACCAGCAGACGTTGGCGACCGTGTAGTCGGGTTTCCGGGCGCGGGCCGTGTCCCAGATCTTCTCGCCGCCGACGAGGGCGTTGTGCTGGCGCCACAGCATGACCTCGCCGAGGTCGCGGAAGTACCAGCCGTTGGCCACCGCGCCGTGTGTGGACGGGAGTTCACCGGTGAGCAGGGTGGACTGCACAGTGCAGGTGACGGCGGGGAGCACGGTGTCGAGGCGGGCCCGGAAGCCGCGGTCGCCGAGGGCGGCGACGGAGGGCATGTGCTTCAGCAGGTTCGGGGTGAGGCCGACGATGTCGAGGACGACGACACGGTTCGTGCGCGAACCCGCCGTGTGAGAGGTCGTGTCGGATGTCATGAGGGGTCCTCCTTGAGGCCGAGGCCGGTCAACCGGTCGCGGGCCCAGGCGAGTTCGGCGGCGATGCCGCCGGGCAGGTCGGTGGGGGGTTCGGGGAGGACGGACCAGGTGTAGGTCTCGACCTCGATGTGGTCGGTCACCGCCGAGGGGCCGTCGAAGAGCCCGGCGAGGACCTGGTCGAGCTGGTCGGCCGTGGTGCGCAGGGGCGGTTCGGGCTCGGCGTGCAGCGGGGCGTGGAAGTGGACGCGCCAGGGGCCCGAGTCGGCGGGCAGCGCGCCGTCGAGGGCGTCGGGCAGGTCGTCGGCCGCCAGCACCTCGGCGGAGGTCGCCGCCCGTGTCTGGTGCAGGAACCGGGGCTCGGCGAGCCGGCGCAGGGCCGCTCGGGCCACCGGGTCCGCGGGGTCCTCGGCCTCCACGGCGCAGGACGCCTGGAGCTTCACCACGGGCAGCCCCGCGTCCGCGAGCCGCCGTAGCGCCGCGGCCGGATGCTCGAACTGCACGGCGAGATGGCAGGCGTCGAGGCAGACCCCGAGCCGGTCGGGGTCGAGACCGCCGAGTGCGCGGACGGCCTGCGCGGTGGTCTCCACGACACAGCCGGGCTCGGGCTCGAAGGCGACCCGGATCCGGCGGCCGGTGTCGTCCTCGATCCCCGCGAGCCCGTCGGACAGCCGGTCCAGAGCCCGGCGGGCCGCCTCGGCGCTCGCGGACGGCCACGGGTCCCGCCAGGCGAGCGGCAGCGTGGAGATACTCCCCCGCTCGGCGTCGTCCGGAAGGAGTTCGGCGAGGATCCGGGCGCAGTCCAGGGTGTACGTCAGTCGTGCCTCGTCGGTCCAGTCGGGAAGGTAGACGTCCTTCTTGACGACCTCGCGGTGGAAGCCGGCGTAGGGGAAGGCGTTGAGGGTGACCGTCTCCAGTCCGCGCGACCGGAGTTCGGCCTTCAGCCTGGCCAACGCCCCTTGGTCGGCGGTGAGTTCACTGACGACCGGGTGGGCGAGCCACAGCCCGATGCCGAGCCGGCCGACGTCGAGCCGCTCGCGTACGGGTTCCGCGTACGCGGCGAGCTGGGCGATCACGCCCTCCAGGTCCTCCGCCTGGTGGACGTTGGAGCAGTAGCCGAGATGGACGGTGGTGCCGTCGGGGTGCAGGAAGCGCACAGGAGGGTCACTCTCCCCCGCGCCGGACGGAGTTGCCCTGGAAGCTGGACTCCTCGTCGGGCTTGGGCTCCTCCAGGTCGAGGCGGCCGCTCTGCCCGTAGAAGGTGACGGGGTTGCGCCACATCACCCGGTCCACGGCGTCCTCGTCGAACCCTGCGGCGGCCATCGCGTCGGCCGTCTTCCTGGTCTTGAGCGGGTCCGAACGTCCCCAGTCCGCCGCCGAGTTGACCAGTACCCGCTCGGTGCCGACGTCCTGGAGGATCGCGACCATGCGGTCCTCGCTCATCTTGGTTTTCGGGTAGATCGAGAACCCGGCCCAGCAGCCGCTGTCGAGGACCATGCCGACGGTGAGTTCGTTGAGGTGGTCCAGGACCACGAGTTCGGGCGCTATTCCCGACTCCCGTACGACGTCCAGGGTCCGTCTGGTGCCCGCCGCCTTGTCGCGGTGCGGGGTGTGCACGAGGGCGGGCAGGCCGTGGTCCAGGGCGAGTTGGAGCTGCCGGGCGAGCGCCTCGTCCTCCTCGGGGGTCATCGAGTCGTAGCCGATCTCTCCGACGGCGACGACCCGGTCCTTGGCGAGGTAGCGGTCGAGTTCGTCGAGGACCGGGGTGCAGCGCTGGTCGTTCGCCTCCTTGGGGTTGAGGGCGATCGTGCAGAAGTGCTGGATGCCGAACTGCGCGGCACGGTACGGCTCCCAGCCGAGCAGCGCGTCGAAGTAGTCGTAGAAACTCTCGGGCGAGGTGCGGGGCTGGCCCTGCCAGAAGGCGGGCTCGACGACGGCGCGCACTCCGGCTGCGTACATCGCCTCGTAGTCGTCGGTGGTGCGGGAGCTCATGTGGATGTGGGGGTCGAAGATGCGCAAGGGTCAGGCCTCTTCCTTGAGAGCGTGCCGGAGTTGGAGGGTCAGGAGGTCGGGAAAGACACGGACGAGGGGCGCGATGTCCCCCGGCACCTCGCGTCCGGCGGCGACGCGTTCCTGCGCGAAGTCGGCGAGCATCCGGGCGAGTTCGCGGTCCGCGCGGGTGGCGAGTCCGTGGACGCGTTCCAGCGGGATCTCGCAGAAGACGCACTTCAGCACGGCCTGACGGAACTCGGCGTCCGGCAGGTGCCGGGTCGCGAAGGGGCCGAGCGCGGCCTCGATCAGGGTGGTGTCGTTGCCGCGCAGGGCCTCGCGGACGAGCGGGAGGGCCAGGTCGTCCACGTCGAGGAGCGGCAGCGAGCGGAGCACGGCGCGCTGTTCGGCCGGGTCGCCGTGCCGGTACAACCCGGCGACCTCCGCGACGAGTTCGGGGCCGCGCAGGGGCAGCGCGGTGAGCAGTACGGCGCGGGCCGCCTCGTCGACACTCCAGTGGGTATCGAGCGGGGAACGGCCGCAGCGCCTGCGGGCGGCCGGGAAGAGACGGCGGATCGCGGCGTGGTCGGCGGTGATCGCGTCGACGGCTTCGTCGAGCCAGGAGCGGGCGTCCGTATCGAGGGCTGTGGGCAGGTCGGGGCGTGGGTCTGTCGAGATCATGACACTCGCAGGTGCTGGGGTGGGCGGGGTGGCTAGGAGGCCGCGCGCAGGAACTCGATCGAGCGGCGGGCGATGTCGGGCGCGTCCAGCGCGCCGCCCTGGATCTCCACGGAGACCAGTCCGCGGTGGCCGAGTTCGCGCAGCGCGGCCAGCACGGGCGGGAAGTCGATCTCGCCGGCGCCGAGTTCGAGGTGCTGGTGGACACCGCGCCGCATGTCCTCGATCTGCACGTTGCGCAGGCGCGGGGCGGCCAGCCCGACACAGTCGAGCAGCGGGGCCGCCTCCACGCAGTGGGCGTGGCCGATGTCCAGGGTGAGGCCGAACAGCTCGTGTCCGCCGACCAGTTCGGCCAGGTGCAGACAGCGCTCGACGGTGTCCACGAACATGTACGGCTCGGGCTCGAAGGCCAGCGCCACGCCGTACCGCCGGGCCGTCTCCAGGACGGTTTCCACACCGGCCGCCAGCCGCTTCCACGCGTCCTGCTCCGGCAGCCCCTCGGGAGCCGGGCCGCTGCACAGGTGGACGGTGGGCGAGCCGAGGTCGGCCGCGATGCGCACGGCACGGCGCAGGAGATCGACGCGCTGCCCGGAACCGTCCGACATCAGCGTCGGCAGGTGCTTGCCCCACGGGTCGAGGAAGTAGGGGGCGCCGGTCTCGACGGTGACGCTCAGACCGTGCCGGTCGAGTCCACGGGCGAGGGCGGCCACACGCCGGGACAGGTCGTCGGCGTACGGGTCGAGGTGGATGTGGTCGAGCGTGAGGGCGACGCCGTCGTAGCCGAGGTCGGCGAGGACGACGAGGACGTCGGCGAGGCGGTGCTGGGTGAAGCCGTTGGTGCCGTAGCCGAATCTGAGGGGGGTGGATTTCATGGCGTCGGTCTCTGCCTGTGGGGTGGAGGACTCAGGTCGGGGATATACGGCGGGCCAGCCGGCGCGCGAGGGGATGGACGACACCGAGCACGGCACCCACGACCGGCGCCCCGGCCCGCGCGGCGAGCGCGGCCTGCAACGGCACCAGCCCGAGCACCCCGGCCCCGACGGCCCGCTGCAGATTCGCCCCGGAGGGCTCCCGTACGGCCCGCACCTGGGCGGCGCCGTAGGAACCGAGGTAGGCGAGGGCACCGGCGGCGGCCACGGCCGCGCCGAACTTGGCGGGGGGCGTGGGGAAAGCGGCGGGCTGCGACATCCCGGTGACGGTGGGCACGGCCTTGGCGCGCAGGCGTCCGACGAGGCCTGACGCGGCCGGGCCGTGCGACCGCCGACCGACTGCCGACGCAGCCACGCCGCGTAGAGGCGGCGTGGCGGCCGACGACGGCTCCCTCACGCCCCGTACGGCCTCGACGCCGGCAGTGCGGCACAGCGCCCGCACTGCCGGAAGAGCCGTCGCCACGACCGTCGCCGTCGAGGCCGCGAGGGTCGTGGCCGGTACCCGGGCGGGCGCGCCGGAGATCTCGTGGCGGCTGAGCGCCATCAGCGTGTAGGTGTGGGCGCCCACCAGGGCCGCGGGGACCGCGCCCCGGCGCAGGGCGGAGCCGGTGGAGCCGGTGCCCCCGGCCAGCGCCCCGGCGAGGACGTCCGCGGTGCGGGCCGCCGCCATCGTCGCGGCGCCCGCCGTGGAGGACTTGAGCCCGAGGTCGTACGCCCAGATCAGGCCCGTCAGGGGAAGCGCTCCGACGAGGCCCCGGCGGCCGCCCGTCAGGGCCGCGAGCCCGAGGCCCGCCGCGGTGAGGCCCTTTGCCACGGCGAACGCCGTCCGGCGCGGGATCCGTCCGGACGGGACGGGCCGCCCGGGCCGCTCCACGGCGTCGACGGTGGCGTCCGCGTAGTCGTTGAGGGCCATGCCGGCCCAGTAGAGGCAGACGGACGAGCCGATCGCGCCGAACACCCGGCGGTCCAGGGGGTTTCCGGCCGCGGCCGCACCCGCGAGGATGTCGCCGGGGACGCTCAACGCGGCCGGTGCCCGCACGAGTTGGGCCAGGTCACCGAGGCGCACGACCGACCCGGACCCGAGGCGGAATTCCGCTGTCCGATCTTCCATGACCGCACCCTACGTGCGCGGTTTGGACTTTTCAGGAGGTGAACGTGGGTGAAGGCAGTGACAAATCAGACACGCATTTCGCTCAACCCATGGCGCTGAACTGTTGCACCTGTGCACTTCTTGTGGACCTCAGGCCTCCTGCCGCAACCGCCGCCACACCGCCTTCGCGGCGTTGTGTCCCGACATGCCGTGCACGCCCGGACCCGGCGGGGTGGCCGAGGAGCAGATGAACACGGCCGGATGCGGGGTGCCGTACGGGAACAGGCTCAACTTCGGCCGCAGCATGATCTGGAGTCCGCTCACCGCGCCGGAACCGATGTCACCGCCGACGTAGTTCGCGTTGCGCACGGCGAGTTCGGGCGGTCCCGCGGTGGCCCGGGCGAGCACCCGGTCGCGGAACCCCGGTGCGAAACGCTCCAGTTGACGCTCCATCACCTCGGTGAGGTCGCCGGTCCAGTCGCTCGGGACATGGCCGTACGCCCAGAAGACGTGCTTGCCCGCCGGGGCCCGGCCCGGGTCGACGACGCTGGGCTGCACGGTGATCATGAACGGCCGGTCCGGCGCGCGGTTCTGCCGGGACGCGGCCCTGAGCGCGGTCCCGATCTCCGCGCTGTCGGCCCCGATCTGCACGGTGCCCGCCGCGCGCGCCTCCTTCGCGGTCCACGGCACCGGGCCGTCGAGCGCGTAGTCGACCTTGAAGACGCCCGGGCCGTAGCGGTAGCCCTCGTAGTAGCGGCCGAAGCCGGCGATCCGTGCCAGCGCGGTGGGCGAGGTGTCGAAGACGTACGCGCGCGCGGGCGGCAGGTCGTCGAGCCGCTTGACCTCGTAGTCGGTGTGGACGCTGCCGCCGAGGTCCGTCAGATACGCGGCGAGCGCGTCGGAGATCGCCTGCGAGCCGCCGCGGGCCACGGGCCAGCCGCGGGCGTGGGCGGCGAGCGCGAAGACCAGGCCGATGGCGCCGGTGGCGAAGCCGCCGAGCGGGGCCATGACATGCCCGACGAGACCGGCGAACAGGGTCTTCGCCCGCTCGTCCCGGAAGCGGCGCATCAGCCAGGTCGACGGGGGCAGGCCCGCGAGGCCGAAGCGGGCGAGGGTGACCGGGTCGCGGGGCAGCGCGGTCAGCGGCAGGGACATGAAGTCCCGGGCCAGGGTGTCCCACTTGGACAGGAACGGCTCGACGAGCCTGCGGTACGCGCCCGCGTCACGCGGCCCGAACGAGGCGGCCGTCTCGGCGACCGAGCGGGACAGCACGGCGGCGGTGCCGTCGAGGAAGGGGTGGGCCATGGGCAGGTCGGCGTGCAGCCACTCCAGGCCGTACCGCTCCAGGGGCAGGGCGCGGAAGGCCGGGGAGTTGATGCCGAGGGGGTGGGCGGCCGCGCACGGGTCGTGCAGGAAGCCCGGCAGGGTCAGCTCCTCGGTGCGCGATCCCCCGCCGACGGTGCCCTTCGCCTCGAAAACCGCCACGGAGAAGCCGCGCCGGGCCAGCTCCACGGCGGCCGTCAGTCCGTTCGGCCCCGCACCCACCACGACCACATCGAGCATCGACGGCACCTTCGGACCCCTTCGTCAGCCGATGGCCAGAGGATCAGGATATGCCGGGGCACCGACAGGCCCGGGGCTCGGGGGCAAGTCGGGGGTGGAGACACCGGGTGCCGACGCTTCACCGCCCCGTCGGTTCAACCCCCGGCTGCCAACAACCCCCGCACCCGACGGGCCGTGCCCGCGTCCCTCGCCGCCGTGAACGGCAGGGTGTTGCCTCCCGTGATCCGGAACGGTTCGCCGCTGCGCGTGAGGTGTGCGCCGCCCGCCTCCTCGACGAGGAGCAGACCGGCCGCGTGGTCCCAGGCCAGCTCCCAGGAGAACGCCACGGCGTCCAACTCGCCCCGCGCGACGGCGAGATACTCCAGACCGGCCGAGCCGCAGGCCCGCGGCGCGACACCGTCGGTCCACAGCCCCAGCAGGGCCCGCTTCTGGTCGTCCGTCGTGTAGTCGGGGTGGGAGGTCGCCACCCGGAGGTCCGCCCCCGGCTCCGGCGCCCCCGCGCGCAGCCGCTCGCCGTCCAGGTACGCACCCCGGCCGCGTATCGCCGTGGCCATCCGGTCCTGGGCGGGTGCGTACGTCCAGGAGGCCAGCAGCGCCCCGCGCCAGGCCAGCGCGATCAGCGTGCAGAAGCCGACGTCACCGTGGACGAACTGCCGTGTCCCGTCGACCGGGTCGACGATCCACACCGGGGCGTCGCCATGGATCGCCTCGTACGTCAGCGGATCCGCGTGCACCGCCTCCTCCCCGACCACGACGGACCCGGGCAGCAGCTCGCCGAGCGCCTCGGTGAGATACCGCTCGGCCAGCCGGTCGGCGTCCGTCACCAGGTCGTGCGGCGCGCTCTTCTGGTCGACCTCGTGCGCGGCGAGCCGGCGGAAGCGCGGCATGATCTCGGCCGCCGCGGCCTTGCGCATCGCCTCTTCCACGTCGCCCGCGTGCCGGTCGAGAAACTCGTCGATGGTTTCCGTGTCTTCGATCATGACTCCATGAGAGCACGCGGGTCTGACAATCCCCACCCGGCCGGTGGACGCCGGATGGAATCGCCGTGAACTCCCGGCCCCCGACCAAGCGGGAGGCACCACGGGCTGACGGAGCCGAGGGCCGGCCGGGCTGGGGGCCGGAGGTCAGCAGGGCAGGGGCCGGGCGTCAGCGGACCTGGGGGCCGGGGGTCAGCGGACCTGGGGGCCGGGGGTCAGCGGACCTCGGGGCCGAGGGTCAGCGGACCTCGGGGCCGAGGGTCAGCGGACCTCGGGGCCGGGGGTCAGCGAGTCATCGGGCCAGCAGGTCAGCAGGTCAGCAGGTCAGCAGGTCAGCAGGTCAGCAGGTCAGCAGGTCAGCAGGTCAGCGTCCCACCGCGTACCCCTGCATCCCCCGCGGATTCGCGGCCGCCGACAGGATCCCGGTCTCCGGGTCCCGGGCGACCGCGCACAGCCGCCCCTCCGACCACGCCTCGCCCACGGTCACGTCGTGCCCGCGGCGGCGCAGCTCCGCCACCACGTCCGGGTCCGTGCGCGCCTCGACGGTGACGCTGCCGGGCCGCATGCCGCGCGGGTAGAAGGAGCCGGGGAAGCTGTCGTTGTGCCAGTTCGGGGCGTCGATCGCGCCCTGGAGGTCGAGCCCGCCGCGCACCGGCTCGCGCAGGGCGACGGCCAGGAAGAAGTGCAGCTGCCACTGGTCCTGCTGGTCCCCGCCGGGCGTACCGAAGGCCAGCACCGGGACGCCGTCGCGCAGGGCGATCGAGGGCGTGAGCGTGGTGCGGGGGCGGCGGCCGGGGGTGAGGGAGTTCGGCAGCCCCTCCTCCAGCCAGGTCATCTGGAGCCGCGTCCCGAGCGGGAAGCCGAGTTCGGGCACGACGGGGTTGGACTGGAGCCAGCCACCACTGGGCGTGGCGGAGATCATGTTCCCCCACCGGTCGACGACGTCGAGGTGGCAGGTGTCGCCCCGGGTGCCACCATCGGCCCCGACCTCCGGCTCCCCCGGCACCGGCGAAGTCGGCCTCTTCGCCACCGTCGGCTCGCCCACCCCCATCGGGTTGAAGTCGGGATCCTCGCCGACCACCACCTCCGCGTGCGCGCTGAGCCGCGGCACCCTCCCCCCAGGACTGCCCGGCCTCAGCTCGTACGACGCCTTGTCGCCGATCAACGCCCGCCGCCCCGCGTTGTACTCCGGCGACAGCAGCTCCCCGACCGGCACCTCCCCCGCGTCCCCGTACCAGGCCTCCCGGTCGGCCATCGCGAGCTTGCAACCCTCGACCAGCAGATGGACGTACTCCGCAGACCCGTACCGCGGCAACTCGGGCGGGAGCAGGGCCAGTTGCTGGAGAAGCACCGGCCCCTGGCTCCAGGGCCCGGCCTTGCACAGCGTCCAGCCGTTCCAGTCGTACGTCGCCGGCGCCTCGTAGCTCGCGGACCACCCGGCGAGATCGGCGGCGCTCAGCGTGCCGGTGTGCCGCGAGCCGCTGGTGTCGAGCGTGGGCCGCCCGGCCTGCCGTACGAGCGCCTCGGCGATGAACCCGGTGCGCCACACCGCGCGCGCCGCCTCGATCTGCGCGACCCGGTCCCCCGCACCGGCCACCTCGTCGAGCAGTCGCTTCCAGGTGGCGGCGAGGGCGGGGTTGCGGAACGGCTCGCCGGGCCGCGGTGCCTTGCCGCCGGGCAGATACACCTCCGCCGACGAGGTCCACTCCGTCTCGAACAGCTCTCGTACGCTCTCGACGGTCGCGCCGACGTTCTCCACGGGCGTGTGCCCGTCCTCGGCGTATCCGATCGCGTACCTCAGCACCTCCGCAAGGGACTTGGTGCCGTGGTCGCGCAGCAGCAGCATCCACGCGTCGAAGGCGCCGGGGACGGCGGCCGCGAGCGGGCCGGTGCCGGGCACCAACTCCAGCCCGAGCGACCGGTAATGGGCGACGGACGCCCCCGCCGGTGCCACGCCCTGCCCGCACAGCACCCGCACCTCGCCCCCGGCCGGCGCGAGCAGGATCGGCACCTCGCCCGCGGGCCCGTTGAGGTGCGGTTCGACGACGTGCAGCACGAACGCGCCGGCCACCGCCGCGTCGTACGCGTTGCCGCCGCCCTCCAGCACCGCCATCGCCGACTGCGAGGCCAGCCAGTGGGTGGAGGAGACCATGCCGAAGGTGCCCTGGAGGGTCGGCCGGGTGGTGAACGACATCTCTCACCTCGCGGGTCGGACGCGCCCCGGCCGGTCCGGGGCGAGCGCCTGCGACGATCCTTTCATCCCCCACGGATCGGCGCCTACGAAGATTTTGCGATCACCCAAGAACTCCATGAACCGCCTCCCACCTGCACTGAGTCCCCTATGCCCGATTGTCCGGACCCTCGGTAACCCTGAGTTCACCTGTCTTCTCTTCCTGTGCGTTCTACGCGCGTGGTGTCCTGCACGCGCCCGCTACCCCCCGGCGGGCCCAACTCGACCAGGAGTCACGCATGTTGTCGAAGGTCCTCGCCCGCGCGGGTGTCGCGCTCGCCGCCGGTGCCGCCGTGCTCGCCACGTCCGTCCCCGCCAACGCCGCGACCTACACCGCCTTCGCCTTCTCGCAGAGCGGCACCACCCAGCCGACCATCTACGACTTCATCAACTCGGCCACCACCTCCCTCGACATGACGATGTACGAGCTGGAGGACACCACCGCCGTCAACGACCTGATAGCCCTGAAGAACAAGGGCGTCACCGTCCGGGTGGTCCTCGACAACGCCCACCAGTCGGCGAACAGTTCGGCGTACACGGCGCTCACCAACGCCGGTGTGGGTGTGGTGTGGTCGCCGTCGACGTTCGTCTACACCCACCAGAAGACGATCACCGTGGACGGCACCAAGTCGCTGGTGCTGACCGGGAATCTGACCTCGCAGTACTACGCGACCGGCCGCGACTACGGCGTCTTCACCGACGACACCCGCGATGTCGCCGCGATCGAGAAGGTGTTCAACGCGGACTACGCCGGCACCGCGATCACCCCGACCGACGGCGACCACCTGCTCTGGTCGCCGACCGACTCGCGCAGTCGGCTGGTGTCCGTCATCAACGCCGCCACCAAGACGCTCGACGTCCAGGAACTGGAGTTCAGCGACAGCACGGTGGTCAACGCGATCGTGGCGCGGGCGAAGGCGGGCGTGAAGGTGCGGATCGTCCTGGAGACCCCGGGCGACTACGCGAGCGAGGTCTCCGCGGTCGAGGCGGCGGGCGGCACGGTCGTCGGCTACTCCGACCCGAACGGCTTCTACATCCACGCCAAGGCCATGGTCGCCGACTACGGTCTGTCCACCCAGGAGGTGGAGGCGGGCTCGATGAACATCAGCAGCAACTCCCTCTCCAACAACCGGGAGTTGGGCATCATCCTCACCGGCACCGGAGTCGCCCAGTCGGTGGCCACGACCATCGAGACCACCTTCAACAGCGATTACGCGGGCGGTACCGCGGCCTGATCGCCGGCGGTCAGGTCCGACGCGTGCCCGCCGTGAGCAGGTGTCCGCTCACGCCGAGCAGCGTCGGCTCGGACTCGATGTGCCGGCTCGCCGCGAGGACGGCCTCGCGCCGGGCGGGGTCGTCCAGCCACTCCTCGACCCCGCCCATCAGCCAGGCGGCACCCTCGACGCCGTACTGCCCCTCGACCGCGAGGCCCGCGTCCGTGAACTCCGCGCGCACGGCGTCCGGTTGGGCGAAGTGGGCGACGGTGAAGAACCCGTCGTCGTGGTAGCCGTGCCGGCCCTCCTCGGCCAGTACGGCATCCGTCCACTCCCGGTGTGCCGGGACGAAGTACCGCTCCTCCCGCAGCAGGTCGTGCAGTTGCGCGTACCGGTTGATGGTGGCCGCGACCACCAGCCCGTCCGGCCGTACGACCCGGCGCGCTGCCGCCAACGCCCTTACCCGGTCCGTCTGTTCGGGCAGGTGGTACAGCGGCCCCAGCATCAGCACCACGTCGTACGAGGCGTCGGCCGCGTCGAGCGAACGGGCGTCACCGAGACGGGCGGTCACCCCCGGCAGCCGGGACGCCTGCTCGACGTGGAGCGGTACGGGATCGACGAGCGCGACCTCGTAACCGTCCGCGGCGAGCCACTCCGCGTGCACCCCGCTGCCGCCGCCGACGTCGAGGATCCGCGCGGGCGCCTCGGGCAGCAGCCTGCGCAGCACGTCCTGGGTTCGCCAGAACTCCAGCCGCCCGGCGGGGGCGCCGCCTTCTCTGAGGCGAGCGTCCTCCTCGCCCCGGGCGTAGTAGGCGAGGATCTCCTCGTGCACCTGCGGGGCTGTCTCCGTGTACATCTGCGGGGCCGTCTCCGTGTGCGCCCGCGGTGTCGTCTCCGTCATCGCCCCAGGGTGCTGATCTCCGGCGACCGCGGGCAACGGGTTATCCGGAGCCGCGGGCCGTCACCAGCCCCGACTCGTAGGCGAACACGACGAGTTGGGCGCGGTCCCGGGCGCCCAGCTTGGTCATCGCGCGGCTGACGTGGGTCTTGGCCGTGAAGGGGCTGATGACCATGTGCTCGGCGATCTCCTCGTTGGTCAGACCGCGGGCGGCGAGGGCGGTGACCTCGCGTTCGCGGCGGGTGAGGCACTCCAGGCCGGGCGCGGTGGCCCGGTCCGGCGGCCGGGAGACGAACTCGCCGATGAGGGTGCGGGTGACGGAGGGGGACAGCAGGGCCTCGCCCCGGGCCACCACTTCGATGGCCTGCAGGAGGTCGGCCGGTTCGGTGTCCTTGAGCAGGAAGCCGCTCGCGCCCGCCCGCAGCGCCTCGAAGACGTACGCGTCGAGGCCGTAGTTGGTGAGGATCACCACCCGCACCCCGGTCAGCCGCGGATCCTCGGCGATCCGCCGGGTCGCCTCGATGCCCGTCATCACCGGCATCTGTACGTCGATCAGCGCGATGTCCGGCACCTGAGCGCGGACCAGCTCCACGCCCCGCTCCCCGTCCACCGCCTCCCCGACCACCTCGATACCGTCCTCGGCGTCGAGCAGGGCACGGAACCCGGCCCGCATCAGCGCCTGGTCGTCGACGAGCACGACCCTGATCACACCGGCTCCTCGACGAACGCCATCCGCATCACGCCGCCTCCCCGAGAAAGCGCCGCCCGCATCACACCGTCTCCCCGACGGAGCGCCGCCCGATTCACACCGGCTCCTTCAGGGCCGCCGCCCCCGCCTCCAGCGGCAACCGTGCGCACACCGAGAAGCCGCCCTCCGCACGCGGCCCCGTGTGCAGCGTGCCGCCCAGGGCCGCGACCCTCTCGCGCATACCGGTGAGTCCGTGGCCGGGCACCGACGGGCGGCTCGGCCGGCCCGCGCCGTCGTCCTCCACCCGGACCATCATGTCGCCCTCGGCGTAGGCGAGTTCGACCCGCACCTTGGCCTGTCCGGCGTGCCGTGCCGCGTTGGTGAGCGCCTCCTGGACGATCCGGTAGACGGCCCGGTCCAGCGGCGCCGTCAGTGGTCGTTCCTCGCCCGTCACCGTCAGCTCCGCGGACAGCCCGGCCGCCCGGGCCCGCTCGACCAACTGTGCGGGCGTGCCGTTCGGTTCGTCGTCGCGCAGGATCTCCAGCGTGGCGCGCAGTTCCCTCATCGCCTCGCCGCCCGCCTCCTGGATGGCGAGCAGGGCGGGCGGCACCTCCTCGCCCCGCTTGCGGGCGAGGTGGACGGCCACGCCGGCCTGGAGCTTGACGATGGAGATGCTGTGGGTGAGGGAGTCGTGCAACTCCCTTGCTATGCGCAGGCGTTCCTCGCCCGCGCGGCGCAGCGCGGCCTCCTCCCGGGTGCGCTCGGCCTCCAGGGCGCGCTGTTCGGTCTGGCGCAGATACGCCTGCCAGTTGCGGTCGGCGAGCCCCGCCACCACCACGCACAGGAACCAGCCCGCGAGCAGCGCGGCCGTCCCGACACCACCCCGCGCGACGCCGAACGCGGTCAGGAAGACCCCGCTCGCCACGGCCGCCCAACCGCGGTGCCCGGCCTGGGCGGCGACGAGCACGGCGGCGAGGGCGGGCAGCGCGGCGAGCGGCCCCGGCTGGGCGTGCAGAACGTAGGCCACGGTGCTCGCCGTGGTCACGCCGAGCACCGCCATCGGGGCCCGCGGGCCGGCGTGGTGCAGGCCGAGGGCCACCGAACCGAGCACGATCAGCGCGTAGTCGACGGCGGTGGTGCCGTCGTCGAAGGCCGCCGTGGTCACCGCGAGGGCGCCGACCACGACCATCAATGCCGCGTCGGCGAGCCGCCTGTGTGTGGCCGAGTCGGCCCGGTACCCGCTCATCTGCGTAACGCTAGACCGCCGCGCCGACATCGGCGTCAGCCCTGTGGACAACTCCCGCACTACTCCCCCGGGAGTACTCCCCGGTCCGTCCCGGCCTCGCCGGAGCAGCGCCGACTCCGTCCGGTCGTACGACGACCACGGGCCCCCGGCGGGCGCACGCTGCTGTCCATGTCCACACCCTTCCGTCACACCGAGCCCCTGCCGCCCAGGTCCGCCGTCGGCCGCACCGCCGAGGTCTACGGTCAGATCGCCCGCGACTTCGGCATCGCCGAACCCTCGACCTTCGTGGTCCTCTCCTCCGCCCCCGACCTCCTCGCCGCCACCTGGGCGCTGCTGCGCGAGTCGATCGTCGCGGGCCCCGGCGGCCGTACCGGCAAGGAGCTGGCGGCGCTCGGGGTCTCGCTCGCCAACCGGTGCCCGTTCTGCGTGGACGCGCACACCGTGCTGCTGCACGCCACCGGCGACCACGCGCTCGCCGAGGGCATCGCCAAAGGGCGGCGGCCGCCGAACGAGGAGCACGCGCGCGTGCTGGAGTGGGGCAGGCGGTCCCGGGTCCCGGGCGGCCTCGGCGTCGGGCCGTACCCCTTCCCGCGCGAGGACGCGCCCGGCTACCTCGGTACCGCGCTCGCCTTCCACTTCATCAACCGGATCGCGTCCGCGCTGCTGACCGAGAACCTGCTGCCGGCGGGCGCCCAGCGGTTCCGCGCGGTCCGCTCTCTCGCGGGCCGCACCCTCGCCCGGACGGTCCGCCGTCCCGCCCTGCCGGGCACCTCCCTCGCCCTGCTCGACCCGCTCGACCCCGGCGAGGCCCCGGCGTGGGCGGCGGGCAGGCCCGTGGGTCTCGCGTACGCGGCACTGCTCCGGGCGGCCATGTCGGGCGCGGGACTCCTGGACCTCGACGACCAGGACCTCGTGGAGGAGGTCGTCCAGGACTGGGACGGGTCGCATCCCTCGCTCGTCCCGGACGTCTTCCCGGACCGCCGGGAGCGGCCCGGCGCCCGCCTCGTGCTGCTGGCCGCGCTCGCGCCGTACCGGATCACGGACGCGGACGTGGCGGCCTGGCGGCGGCCGGAGCACACCGACCAATGCCTGGTGCGTCTCGTGACATACGGTGCTTTCCTGGCTGTGGACCGCATAGAGAGCGCCTTTTGCACACAAATCACCCAACGGGCGGCGTAATCGCGGCCGTCGCCGTAACGGCGCCTGTACGGAGCGAGTTTCCGCTTCCGCCCCACAGGGAGTCGTGTGAAACTGACGTCCCGCCCGCAGTGCGGACCCCCTCCGCACCGTCCCCCACGAAATGCAGGCCGTGCGCTCTCTTTCCCTGCCGCTCGCTCTCACCGCGCGCATCTCGCCCGTCGTCGTCCTCGCCGCGGCGGGCTGGGCGCTGACCTCGGGCCCCGCCGCGCAGCCCGCCGCCGACAAGGACCCGGCGCCGAAGTCCGGCAGCGCGTCCCCCTCGGCCGAGGCGACGGAGGCGGCCTCCAAGCAGTACTCCGCCTCCCCCGCGCCCTGCGGCAGCGTCTCCGCGGCCACGCTCAAGTCGCTCGTGCCCGGCGCCAAGACGGCCGGCAAGGAGATCCCCTCGACCGACACCAAGCTGCGCCGCACCTGCTCGTGGAACGCGCTCAAGGGGTACGACTACCGCTGGCTCGACGTCTCCTTCGAGATCACGGAGTCCGAGGCGGAGGCCACCAAGTCGTACCAGGAGAACGTCAAGGAGAAGAGCGGCGGCGGCGATGTGCCGGGGGTCGGCGACGCGGGGTACTCCGTGGTGAACCTCACCACGGAGGACAAGCAGCAGACCCGCGAGGGCGTGGTGATCATCCGTTCGTCCAACGCGCTGGTGACGGTGACCTACAACGGCAGCGACTTCGAGTCGAAGAAGGCGCCGAGCACGGACGTGATCAACAAGGGCGCCATCAAGGCGGCCAAGGAAGCGGTCGCGGCGCTGGAGGGCGCCCGGTAGCACCGGCCGCCCTCCACGCGCGCGTGCCCGTCAGCCGGTGACGCCCTCCTGGGCCCTGCCCTTGGGCAGCATCAGGGCGACGTACAGCAGGAGCGAGGCGCCCAGGCCGACCGCCCAGCCGTAGTCGGCCAGCGGCTTGAGGAAGGGGATCAGGCCGTCGGTCGGGAAGGGGCCGGTCTTAACGCCCTTGGCGTCCACACCCGAGTACGAGCCGCCGACCGCGAGGAGACCGCCCACCACGAAGGCGACGATCGCCCGCCAGTTCCAGCCGTTGGTGTACCAGTAGCGGCCGCCGGGCGTGTAGAGGTCCGCGAGGTGCAGGACCGTGCGCCGGACGATCCAGTAGTCGGCGATGAGGATGCCCGCGACCGTGCCGAGCAGCCCGCCGACCACGCCGAGCCAGGTGAAGATGTAGAACTCCGGCGTCGAGATCAGCTTCCACGGGAAGATCAGCACCCCGACGACACCCGTGATCAGCGCGCCGGTACGGAAGTTGATGAGCTTCGGCGCCAGGTTCGCCAGGTCGTACGCCGGTGAGACCACGTTCGCCGCGATGTTCACGGAGATCGTGGCGACCAGCACGATGATCAGCGCGAAGAGCAGACCGAAGGCGTTGTCCGCCTTGGCGGCCAGCTCGACCGGGTCCCAGATCGCGGTGCCGTAGACGACCTCGGAGCCGGAGGTGACCAGCACCGCGAGGACCGCGAACAGCGTCATGGTCGTGGGAAGACCGAGGGACTGGCCCCACGTCTGCGCCTTCTGACTGGCACCGAAACGAGTGAAGTCAGGAATGTTGAGCGACAAAGTGGCCCAAAAGCCGATCATTCCCATGAGGGACGGGAAGAAGACCGGCCAGAAGTCGGGGCCCCAGCCGAGCTTGGACGGCTGGTCGAGCAGCGCGCCGAAGCCATCCGCCTTGACCGCGATCCAGATCAGCAGGACGAGCGCTCCGACGATCACGAAGGGCGCGGCCCAGTTCTCGAAGTGCCGCAGGAAGTCCATGCCCCGGTAGATGATCGCGATCTGCAGCGCCCAGAAGAGGACGAAACAGAGCCACAGCGGCCAGGGGTTGCCGGCGATCTTCCCGGCGTTCTCCCAGTGGCCCCCGGTGAGCTTGGAGCCCAGCGCGAAGATGCCGCTGCCGCCGATCCAGGTCTGGATACCGAACCAGCCGCACGCCACGGCCGCCCGGATCAGCGCCGGGATGTTGGCACCGCGCAGCCCGAAGGAGGCCCGGGCGAGCACCGGGAAGGGGATGCCGTACTTGGGTCCGGCGTGCCCGGTGGCCAGCATCGGCAGCAGCACGATGATGTTGGCCAGGGCGATGGTGAAGACGGCCTGCTTCCAGTCCATGCCGAGCGCGACCAGGCCGGAGGCCAGGGTCCAGCTGGGGATGCAGTGCGCCATGGAGATCCACAGGGCCGCGAAGTTGTACGTCGTCCACTTGCGCTCGGAGACCGGGACGGGACGCAGGTCCTCGTTGGCGAAGGGGCTGTCGGCGGGGAAGGCCTCGGGGCTGAGTTCTATACGACCGGTGGAGTCGGCGGACTGTGCTGTCGGCGACCCCGTGGGGACTGTTTCGGTCATGAGCAGGCCAATCGATCAGGACGGGACGGGAAAGGCCGTGCGGGGGCCTTGAACCCCTCTCCGCCCCGGGACGGCGGGGAGGAGAGGGGCGAACAAGGTGTGGGGGGAGGTCAGGCGTTGACGGCGGGGATGATCTTCGAGCCGTAGGCGTCGATGGTCGCTTCCTGGGCGTCGTGCATGTCGTAGACGGCGAACTGGTCGACGCCCAGCTCGCGCAGCGCGTGCAGCTTCTCGATGTGCTTCTCGACCGGTCCGATGACACAGAACCGGTCGACGATCTCGTCGGGCACGAAGGCGGTGTCGGGGTTGTCGGCACGACCGTGGTGCGAGTAGTCGTACCCCTCGCGGGCCTTGATGTAATCGGTGAGTTCCTGGGGGACCATGCCGCCGCCGGAGCCGTACTTCGACACCAGCTCGGCCACATGGTTGCCGACCATCCCGCCGAACCACCGGCACTGCTCACGCGCGTGGGCGAGCGCCTCGGGCGAGTCGTCCTCGGTGACGTAGGCGGGCGCGGCGACACAGATCTTGACGTCGGCCGGGTCGCGCCCCGCCGCCACCGCCGCGTCCTTGACCGCCTTCACCATGTACTCGGTGAGGTAGAGGTCGGCGAGCTGGAGGATGAAGCCGTCCGCCTCCTCGCCGGTCATCTTCAGCGCCTTCGGACCGTACGCGGCCATCCAGACGGGGAGTTCGGCGTCCTCCTTGATCCAGGGGAACCTGATCACCGTGCCGCCGAGGTCGGCCTCCTGGCCGGAGCCGAGCGCCTTGATGACCTTCATGGCCTCGCTGATCCGGGCCAGCGTGTTGGGAGTGCGGCCCGCGACGCGCATCGCGGAGTCGCCGCGGCCGATGCCGCAGACCGTGCGGTTGCCGAACATGTCGTTGAGGGTGGCGAAGGTGGAGGCGGTGACCTCCCAGGTGCGGGTGCCCGGGTTGGTGACCATCGGGCCGACCGTCAACTTCGAGGTGTTGGCGAGGATCTGACTGTAGATCACGAACGGTTCCTGCCACAGCACGGCGGAGTCGAAGGTCCAGCCGTAGGTGAAGCCGTTGCGTTCGGCCCGCTTCATCAGGCTGATGACCTTCGAGGCGGGCGGGTCCGTCTGGAGAACGAGTCCGAAGTCCATGGGCGCCACTCCTAGTTGAGGTACTGACAGGTGGAGCGGGGGGTGTAGGCGCCGTGCCCGGCGTGCCCGGTGTACTCCCGCTCGGTGATGACGAGTTCGCCGCGCGAGAGAACCGTCTCGACCCGGCCCATGAGGCGCTTTCCTTCGTACGCCGAGTAGTCGACGTTCATGTGGTGGGTCTCGGCGGAGACGATCTGCTCGGCGTTCGGGTCGTAGATGACGACGTCGGCGTCGGCGCCCGGGGCGATGGTGCCCTTCTTCGGGTACATGCCGAACATCCGGGCCGGGGTGGCGCACGCGATCTCGATCCAGCGGCGGCGGGTGATGTGCCCGTCGACGACGGCCTGGTGGAGCAGGTCCATGCGGTTCTCGACGCCGGGCAGGCCGTTGGGGATCTTCGAGAAGTCTCCGCGGCCGAGTTCCTTCTGACCGACGAAGCAGAAGGGGCAGTGGTCGGTGGAGACGACCTGGAGGTCGTTGGTCCTCAGGCCCTGCCACAGCTTGGCCTGATGTTCCTTCGGCCGCAGGGGAGTTGAGCACACGTACTTCGAGCCCTCGAAGTCCGGCTCCGCGAGGTTGTCCGTCGACAGGAACAGGTACTGCGGGCAGGTCTCGCCGAAGACGTTGAGCCCCTCGTCCCGCGCGCGTGCCAGCTCGGCCACTGCCTCCATGGCCGAGACGTGCACGACGTAGAGCGGGGCGCCGGCGACCTGCGCGAGCTTGATGGCGCGGTGGGTGGCCTCGGCCTCCAGGAGCGCCTTGCGGACCTCCCCGTGATACCTCGGATCCGTCTCGCCGCGGGCCAGCGCCTGCTCGACGAGGACGTCGATCGCGATGCCGTTCTCGGCGTGCATCATGATCAGTCCGCCGTTCTCGGCGGAGCGCTGCATGGCACGCAGGATCTGGCCGTCGTCGGAGTAGAAGACGCCGGGGTAGGCCATGAACTGCTTGAAGGAGGTGACCCCCTCCTCGACCAGCAGGTCCATCTCCTTGAGCGTCTCCTGGTTCACATCGGAGACGATCATGTGGAAGCCGTAGTCGATGGCGCAGTTGCCCTCGGCCTTGGCGTGCCAGGCGTCGAGGCCCTCGCGCAGGGAGTGGCCGACGCTCTGCACGGCGAAGTCGACGATGGTGGTCGTACCGCCCCAGGCGGCGGCCCGGGTGCCGGTCTCGAAGGTGTCGGAGGCGAAGGTGCCGCCGAAGGGCAGCTCCATGTGGGTGTGGGCGTCGACGCCACCGGGGATGACGTACTTCCCGGTGGCGTCGATCGTGCGGTCCGCGGTCCAGCTCTGGGTACCGGGCACGGCGAGGGCGGCGATGCGGCCGTCCTCGATCAGCACGTCTGCGTGGATCTCGTCGGACGCGGTGATGACGAGACCACCGCTGATGACGGTACGGCTGCTCATGTTCCCTCTCCTGCCAGGGTGGTCGGTTCGGTCAGGGTGCGGTCAGCGGCGGGTAGGCGTCGGGACGGCGGTCGCGGTAGAACTGCCAGCGGTCGCGGACTTCCCGCAGCTTGGCCATGTCCAGGTCGCGGACGACGAGTTCGGTCTCCTTGTCGGAGGCCACCTCGCCGACGAACTGGGCCTCCGGGTCGACGAAGTACGTCGTCCCGTAGAAGTCGTTGTCGCCCAGCTCCTCGACCCCGACCCGGTTGATCGCGCCGACGAAGTACTCGTTGGCGACCGCTGCGGCCGGCTGCTCCAGCTGCCACAGGTAGGCGGACAGACCGCGCGAGGTGGCCGACGGGTTGAAGACGATCTCGGCACCCGCGAGGCCCAACGCCCGCCAGCCCTCCGGGAAGTGGCGGTCGTAGCAGATGTAGACACCGATCTTCCCGACCTTGGTGTCGAAGATCGGCCACCCCAGGTTGCCGGGGCGGAAGTAGAACTTCTCCCAGAATCCCGGGACTTGGGGGATGTGGTGCTTGCGGTACTTGCCGAGGTACGAGCCGTCCGCGTCGATCACGGCGGCGGTGTTGTAGAGGACGCCGGGCTGCTCCTCCTCGTACATCGGCAGGATCAGGACGATGCCCAACTCCTTGGCGAGCGCCTGGAACCGCTGAACGATCGGCCCGTCCGGGATCTGCTCGGCGTACTCGTAGAACGCCTTGTCCTGGACCTGGCAGAAGTACGGCCCGTAGAACAGCTCCTGGAAGCACAGGACTTGAGCACCCTGCGCGGCCGCATCGCGCGCCGCCTGCTCGTGTACCTGGATCATCGACTCCTTGTCGCCCGTCCACGCGGTCTGGAAGAGGGCGGCACGAATCACTCTGCTCATCGGGACCTCCGGTCGCTCGGTGTGCGAGAAGACTAGGAAGTCCGAAAACCAGCTTTGAGTTGCACGGTGTCACGTCTGCGAGGGCCGGGCGTGTCACCGTGTCACTCTTTCGCGGGCCCATGTTTCACCGCCGTTTTCCCAGGTCATGGCATGTTTCAGCTCTGTTGCGCGTCGTGTGCGAGGAGGGCGATGTGCACGGAGGCGGCCTGCTCGAAGTCGTCGAGGTCGACGCCGAGCCGGGTCTGTATCGCTTCGAGGCGCCGGTAGAGCGCGGGACGCGAGACGTGGTGGAGTTGGGCGGTGCGGGACTTGTTGCGGCCGGTGGCGAGATAGGTGCGGAGCACGGCCAGCAGATCGTCGCCGGCGGCACACAGCAGCCCGTCCAACTCCCTCTCCGCGAAGGACTGCACATGCGGGTCGTCCCTCAACAGCCTGATCAGGCCCCGGAGATGGACATCCCGCAACCGCACCACCGGAGGAAGGTCGAGCACGGGCGCCGAGTCCGCCACGGCGTCGGCGACATGCCGGGCCTCCCGCATACCGGCGGGCACGTCGTCCCAGGCCGTCCGAGGATCGGCCGCGGCCACCACCGTCCGCCCCAGCCGCGCCGCGAAGTTGGCCGTGAGCACGGCGGCGTCCTGGTCCCGCGCCAGGCTCAGCAGCACGGCGGTGGCCCCGTCCGCGAGTTCGGCGACGATCCCGGGCAGCCCCAACAGCCGTAGCACCCGGTCGAGTTCGGCGGGATCGCCGTCCCGCACGACGAGCGGGACGAAGGTACGGCGATTGACGGGCAGTCCCGCCGCCCGCGCCCGCGGCAGCAACTGGCGTGCCGGTACGACGCCGCTCGCCAGGTCGGTCAGCAGGCTCTGCGCGGACTGCTCCTCCCAGGTGTGCGCGGAGTTCCCGCCGAGCATGCGGTGCAGGACGAGCGCCTCGGCGGCTCGGTCGGCGAGCAGCCGCCCCGTGGCGGTGTCGCCCCGGTAGCCGCACAGCATGATCTGCCCCCAGCGCTCCCCGCGCCCGCCCAGCTCGGCCCGGATCCAGCCGTCGCCCTCGCTGCCGCCGGCCTGCCGGGCGATGCGCTCCCAGTCGCGCAGCACGTCGTCGACGGCGGACCGCTCCCCCGCCGTGGCGAGGACGCGGTGCGCGAGGTTGGTGACGACGACGGGGCAGCCGCTGTGGTGGGCGATCTCGTCGAGGAGGCGCTGGAGCGGGGCGCCCGCGGTGATGAGCCCGGTGAGCGCGGTGCGCACGGACTCGGAGAGGCTGACGGCCGCGAACTTCCGCCGTACGAGCCGGGCTTGGACCTCCTCCGTCAACTCCGCGAAGGGGAAGGGCCGGTGGAGGACGACCATGGGCAGCCCGCACCGTTCGGCGGCCCGGCGCATCACGTCCGGCGGGGCCGGGAAGGCCCGGCCGAGTCCGAGGACGACGGCCGCGGCCTCCGCGCGGTGCAGGGACTGGATGTACTCGGCCTGCTTGCCCTCGTCCCCGGCGAGCAACACCCCGGTGGTGAGCACCATTTCACCGCCGGTGAGCATCACACCGACGTCGGGCGCCTCGGCGACGTGCACCCAGCGCACCGCCCGGTCGAGCTGGCTCGCCCCGGCCACCACCTCGGGCTCCCCGGCGAGGACCCGTTCCAGCGTCAGGACCTGGCGGACGGAGAGCGTGGGCTCCAGGGTGGTGACCATGGCGCTGTTTCCTTACTGCCGCGCTGCTACTGGATGCTCCGCAGAGCCTCTTCGAGGATCGCGGCGCCCTCCTCGGCCTCCGCGACGGTCAGGGACAGCGGCGGCGCGATACGCAGGGCGCTGGTGTCGTGGCCGCCGCCCTTGCCGATGAGCAGTCCGCCCTCGCGGCACGCCTCCAGCACGGCGGCGGCGCCCTCGGGATCGGCCTTGTCTGTGCCGGGCTTGACCAGCTCGACGCCGATCATCAGGCCGCGCCCGCGCACCTCCCGTACGCCGGGATGCTGCGCCGCGACCGCCCGCAGCCGCTCGATGAGCAGTCCGCCGACCCGTCGGGCGTTGCCCTGGAGGTCGTGCTCCAGCAGATACGTCAGGTTGGCGAGCCCCGCCGCCATGGTGACCTGGGTGCCGCCGAAGGTCGAAATGCTGTTGGAGTCCAGGCAGTTCATGATCTCGGCGCGGGCCACGACCCCGCCGATGGAGCTGCCGTTGCCGATGCCCTTGGCGAAGGTCAGGATGTCCGGTGGTCCGGACTGCGCGTGCGCCTGCCAGCCCCAGAAGTGGTCGCCGGTGCGGCCCCAGCCGGTCTGCACCTCGTCGGCGATCCACAGGATGCCGCGCTCGTTGAGCACCTCGCGGAAGGCGGCGTAGAGCCCGTCGGGCGGGGAGGTGAAGCCGCCGACGCCCTGGATCGGCTCGGCGATCAGCGCCGCGGGCGGGCGGGTGTGGCCGAGCAGGTCCTTGAGGTCGTCGACGCAGGCCGCGATGAAGTCGTCGTCGCTCAAGGAGGCGTACGGGCCGCGGGTCCGGACGCCGCCGTGGACGTACAGCGTCTGGAGCGGGGAGAGCGAGGTGGGCGACCAGCCGCGGTTGCCGGTGATGCCGACCGCGCTGAAGGAGCGGCCGTGGTAGCTGTTGCGCATCGCCAGGATCGTGTTGCTGCGCCGGTAGGCCGTCGCGAGCAGCAGGGCGGTGTCGTTGGCCTCGGTGCCGGAGGTGGTGAAGAACACCCGGGCGTCCGGGATGCCGCTCAACTGGGCGACTCGCTCGGCGAGTTCGACCATCGGCCGGTTGAGGTAGAGGGTCGAGGAGTGGATGATCCGCCCGGCCTGCTCGCTGACCGCCTTGGTGACCTCGGGCAGCGCGTGCGCGGTCATCGTGGTGAGGATGCCGCCGAAGAAGTCGAGGTACTTGTTGCCCTCGGCGTCCCAGACGTGCCGGCCCTCGCCGTGCGTGATCTCCAGCGGGTCCTCGTAGTAGAGGGCGAGCCAGTCGGGCAGGACGGCCCGGTGGCGTCCCAGCAGGTCCTCGGTCACGGCTGCACCAGCCCTTCGTAGGCGTCGGGACGGCGGTCGCGGTAGAAGGCCCACTGCTGCCGCACCTCGTCGATGAGGTCGAAGTCCAGGTCGCGGACGACGAGTTCCTCCTTGCTGTCACTGGCGGTCTCGCCGACGAACTGGCCGCGCGGGTCGACGAAGTACGACGTCCCGTAGAAGTCGTTGTCGCCGTACTCCTCCTGGCCGACCCGGTTGATGGCGGCGACGAAGTACTCGTTGGCGACGGCGGCCGCGGGCTGTTCGAGGCGCCACAGGTGGGAGGAGAGTCCGCGGTGGGTGGCGGACGGGTTGTACACCAACTGAGCCCCGCCCAGGCCGAGTTCCCGCCAGCCCTCGGGGAAGTGACGGTCGTAGCAGATGTACACGCCGACCTTGCCGACGGCCGTCTCGAAGACCGGCCAGCCGAGGTTGCCGGGCTTGAAGTAGTACTTCTCCCAGAACCCCTTGACCTGCGGGATGTGGTGCTTGCGGTACTTGCCGAGGACGCTGCCGTCGGCGTCGATGACGACCGCGGTGTTGTAGTAGAAGCCGGACTGCTCGACCTCGAAGACCGGGACGACGATCACCATGCCGGTCTCGCGGGCGAGATCCTGCATACGAAGCGTGGTGGGGCCGTCGGGGACGGGCTCGGCCCAGCGGTAGTGCTCCGGTTCCTGGACCTGACAGAAGTAGGGGGCGTTGAAGACTTCCTGGAAGCCGATGATCTTCGCACCCTGGCGGGCCGCCTCGCGGGCGTGTTCCTCGTGTTTCGCCACCATGGACTCGGTGTCGCCGGTCCAGGTGGCCTGGACCAGAGCGGCGCGTACGACGTTGGGCATGAGCTGCTCCTTCGGCGGGTCGTCAGAGCCTCTACGCCCGTAGACACAGCCGTAGAGGGATGAACGTAAGCCTCCGGGAGAGGCTTGCCAAGACCATCGTCGTTAACCCGCGGAGTCGATCACGTTTCACACTCCGGTGGGTCAGCGAAATGGCCGGTGAGCAGCTTGTGGGGTACCTGTCAGACCGCGGCCGGGCAGGGGCCGGACAGGGCTCAGGCGGAGAATCCGGCGACCCGCAGCGCGTGCACGAGATCCCAGTGGCGCTCCTGCGACACACCCCGCGCGGCCGTCAGCAGCAGCGGGACGAGGGTCTGCGGGCCGGGCTCGGCGCTGCGGGCGGCCTCCTCGGGGCTGCGGACCCGAACGTAGGCGTCCAGGAGCGCGGCGACCTCGCGGCGGCGGCCCTCGGCGACCAGGCCGAGGACGGCCGCGCCGATCTCGCCGGCGGGCCGGGCCACCCCCTGCCGCAGGATCTGCTCCCCGTCGGTGCCGCGCCCGGCCGCGACGAGCGCGTCCGCGGCGGCCACGAGCCGGTCGGCGGGCAGCGAGGCGGCCTCCCACAGCAGGGTCGCCCAGTCGGCGCCGAGCCCGGCGTGTTGCATCTCGGCGGCGAGCAGCGGGAACCTGGCGGCGGGCCAGTGGGCGATCTCCACCAGCAGCGCGTGCGCCTCTCCGGTACGGCCCTCCGCGCGCAGTCGCACCAGCCGCACGACCGTCTCGGCGGTCTCCCGCCGGTCCGTCCCGTCCGCGGTCACCCCCTGCGGCTCGACCTGCGCCTCGGCCCGTCCGGCCCCCGCGAACCGGGCCCCGCGCGGAGTCCGCCCCTTGGCGGCGGGCGCGGCGGGCAGCTCCGCGCCGGTATGCGGCGGTACGACGACGGGGGCGGCCTCTTCCTCGACCATCCCGGCGAACCGCGCACTGCCACGGCGCCGCTTGCGCTGCTTGGGAGCGGGGGCCTCCGGCGGCTGAGCGGAGGGGGTGGGGTGGGGTGAGGGTGCGGTGTCGGCGGGGGCGGCTTCGGGCGACGGGTGTCGAGGCGAGACGGGGACTGATGGGGCCGAAGGGTGCTGATGCGGGGCCTGCGGGTGCTGATGCGAGACGGGGTCGGCCTGCGGGGCTTCGGAGGAGACCGACGGCTCGGCGGCGTACCCCGTGAGCGCCGCGTCGGACCCGTCTCGCTGCCGAGGCATGCTCAGGGGCGCGGCGCCAAGATCCCGGTCACCGTCATCCCGTACGACGGCCCCCTGTCCCCAGGCTCCGGCGCCCCGGCGGGCATCCTCGCCAGGCGCCCGCCCCCGCGCCGCGCCGGCGCCCTCGGCACCCCCACGGACGTCGCCCTCGCGCAACCGGAACACCCCACCGTCGGCGCCCCGGCCGCGGCGGATCGCGCGAGCCTGGTCGGCCATCGCGTTGCGGTCCAACTCGTCCATCCGGGACCGGAGTTCGGCACAGCGGCGGGAGGCCCGTTCGTGGTCGTCGCGGGCCCAGGCGAGGTCGAGGCGGATCGCGTCGGCCTGGTCCTGGGTGGGGGCCGCGGCCAGCAACCGGCCCAGTTCGGCCTGCCGTTCGGCCGCGTAGCGCTGCTCGCGGAGCATCACGTCGAAGCGGTCGCCCAGCACGTCGCGCGCCCCGGGTCGGGCGTCGTGGTCGGCCAGCGCACCGGCGTGCAGCGTACGGGCGTGCTCGACCTCCGCACGGGCGGCTTCGGCGCCGTATCCCGTCGCGAGGTCCTGGAGGAGCGCCTCGACGACGTCCCAGGGCGGCACTTCACGTCCGTCGAGGCAGGCCCGCATACCGTCCGGGTCCCGCTGCCAGAACACCGCGCACCACCCGGCGCCCTGGTCGAGGCGCGCCAGCAGGCCCGCGAGGTAGTTCGTGAACTCCCGCACCCGACCCGGGAGTTGTTCCACAGCCATGCCCAAACTCCCGCCCGCCCGGAGGACTCCAGTCCGTAAGGCAACACCAGCCGTGTTACGAACGGGCTACGACAAGTTTTCAAAGGGGCAGCAGGAGTCTCATGACGCGACCGCGGCCGCTGAGCGAACTCCCGTCACACACCGGCCGGCTCACAGAGCCCCGCCAGCTCGTCCATGGAGAGCCCGAGGACCCGCGCGAGCGCGGCCACGGTGAAGAAGGCCGGCGTCGGAGCCCGCCCGGTCTCGATCTTCCGGAGGGTCTCGGCGGAGATCCCGGCGCTCGCCGCGATCTCGGTCATGCTGCGGCCGCCGCGGGCCTCGCGGAGCAGCCGCCCGAGCCGCTCGCCGCGCTCGCGCTCTTCAGGGGTCAGTGGGGTGCGCACCATGACCCCATTCTAATACCGGTATAGTAATTGGCATGGTGGAGCTCAAGACAGACACATCGATCGATGCCATGTACGCCGCGGGACAGGTGGTCGGGCGCGCCCTGACCGCCGTACGAGAAGCCGCTGACGTGGGCGTTTCCCTGCTGGAGCTGGACGAGGTGGCGCGCGGGGTGCTGCGGGAGGCGGGGGCGTCGTCGCCGTTCCTCGGGTACCGGCCGTCCTTCGCGACCACGCCGTTCCCGGCGGTCATCTGCGCCTCGGTGAACGACGCGATCGTGCACGGCATCCCGACCGGCTACCGGCTGCGCGACGGCGACCTCGTCTCGATCGACTGCGGTGCCCAACTGGACGGCTGGGCGGGCGACTCGGCGATCAGCTTCACCGTGGGCACACCGCGCCCGGCCGACCTGAGGCTGATCGAGACCGCCGAGCGGGCGCTCGCGGCCGGGATCGAGGCGGCCGTCGTGGGCAACCGCATCGGGGACATCGCGCACGCGATCGGCCGGGTGTGCCGGGACGCGGGCTACGGCATCCCGCAGGGTTTCGGCGGCCACGGCATCGGCCGTCGTATGCACGAGGACCCGGGCGTGCCGAACGAGGGACGTCCCGGCCGCGGGATGCCGCTGCGGCACGGCATGGCCCTCGCGATCGAGCCGATGCTCATCGGCAGCGGCAAGGACGGCTACCACGAGGCGGCCGACGGCTGGACGCTGCGGACGAACGACGGCTCCCGCGCCGCCCACGCCGAACACAGCGTGGCGATCACGGAGTCAGGCCCACGGATCCTCACCGCCCGCTGACCCGGGGTAGCCTGCCCGCCTGATCGTCGGGGGCTCGGGGAGGGGCGTACGTGGGTTTCAAGCGGCTGTTCGGGGGCGGGGACGAGGCGGTCGAGGTGGACACCCGGATCCTGGGACCGGCACTGCCGGGCGGGCGGCTCCGCGGCGAGGTGCTGCTCCGGGGCGGCCGCCGTGACCTGTACGTCGACTACCTCGACCTCCAGGTGCGGGTGCGGTGCGCGGACTTCGACGGCCACGAGAGCTCGTACGAGGTCGACACCCACTCCGCGGAACCCGCCGGGTTCACCCTCCGCAAGGGCGAGGAGCGCAGGCTCACCTTCTCCCAACGGCTGCCCTGGGAAACGCCGTTGACCGAACTCGGCGGACGGGCCCTCGGCACCGCGCTGTCCGTGAGGAGCCGGATCACCCGGGGCGACGACGACGGCGTCGACGTGGACGACGACCTGCTGCACGTCTCCGCGCTGCCGCTGCACGAGGCGGTGCTGGACGTGTTCGCGGAGGAGGGATACCTCTGCGAGTCGGCGCGTGTCGACGAGGGCGACGTCCCGGATACCGAGCAGCGGCTCGGCATCGTCCAGACCCTGCTGCTCACCGGTCATGTCCCCGGCCGGCCCGACGCGCTGGAGGTGACCTTCCAGACGAACGCCGTGGGCGCGACGGTCCACGTCCGGCGGGCGGCCCCCGACGAGCGCCACTGGGAGGACAAGCCGCCCGCCCGCCGCTTCCCCCTCGCCCACCACGAGGTGGACACCGTCGAGTGGCGGGACCGGGTCCTCGATGCGCTGGGCGAGCTGCCGTTGCCCGACAACCGCTGAACATGCCCCGCTCCCCCATCCGTGCGAAGGTGTAACCGGCTGACGCCCGGGTTACCCGACCCCGGCACATCGATCAGCGAGGGCATCCCCGGCCCGCGCGGGGATGCCGGATGGGACCAGCCATGACCAGCGGCTTCAGCGGACCGGAGGGGTACGACCCCTTCGGTGAGTTCCTCGCCCGATTCTTCGGCGGACCGCGCCCGGGACCCCGGCAGATCAACATCGGCCAGCTCCTCAGCCAGCCCGCCCGGGAGCTGGTGCGGGGCGCCGCGCAGTACGCCGCCGAGCACGGCAGCCGGGACCTGGACACCCAGCACCTGCTGCGGGCCGCGCTGTCGGCCGAACCGACCCGCAGTCTGCTCACCCGGGCCGGCGCGGACCCCGACTCCCTCGCCTCGGAGATCGACGAACGCTCCGGGCCCGTCCAGCATCCGCCGGGCGAGGCCCCGCCGCCGACCTCGCTGTCGCTGACCCCGGCCGCCAAGCGCGCCCTGCTCGACGCCCACGACCTGGCCCGCTCGCGCGGCGCCGGCTACATCGGCCCGGAGCACGTGCTGACCGCCCTGGCCGCGAACCCGGACTCGGCGGCGGGCCACATCCTCAACTCGGCCCGGTTCGCGCCGACCGGCCTGCCGCCCGAGGAGACGGCGGAGACCGGCCGGCCCGGCACCGAGCGGCCCCGCACCACGACCACGCCCACGCTCGACAAGTACGGCCGCGACCTCACCGACCTGGCCCGCCAGGGCCGGATCGACCCGGTGATCGGCCGGGACGAGGAGATCGAGCAGACCATCGAGGTGCTCTCCCGGCGCGGCAAGAACAACCCGGTGCTCATCGGGGACGCGGGTGTCGGCAAGACCGCGATCGTGGAGGGTCTGGCCCAGCGGATCGTCGACGGCGACGTCCCGGACGTGCTGACCGGCAGGCGGGTCTTCGCCCTGGACCTGACCGGGGTCGTCGCGGGGACCCGCTACCGGGGCGACTTCGAGGAACGGCTGACGAACATCGTCGGCGAGATCCGCGACAACTCCGACCGGCTGATCGTCTTCATCGACGAACTGCACACCGTCGTCGGCGCGGGCGGAGGCGGCGAGGGCGGCTCGATGGACGCCGGGAACATCCTCAAACCGGCCCTGGCGCGCGGTGAGTTGCACATCGTGGGCGCCACCACGCTGGAGGAGTTCCGCCGGATCGAGAAGGACGCGGCCCTGGCCCGTCGCTTCCAGCCGATCCTGGTCCCCGAGCCGACGACCGAGGACACCATCGAGATCCTGCGCGGCCTGTACGACCGCTACGAGGCCCACCACCAAGTCCGGTACGCCGACGAGGCGTTGGTGGCCGCCGTAGAGCTGTCCGACCGCTACCTCACCGACCGCCGCCTCCCGGACAAGGCGATCGACCTCATCGACCAGGCGGGCGCGCGGGTACGGCTGCGGGCGCGCACCAAGGGCACGGACGTACGGGCGCTGGAGCGCGAGGTCGACCAGCTGACCCTGGACAAGGACCAGGCGGTCGCCGCCGAGCAGTACGAGCAGGCCACCCAACTGCGCGATCGGATCGCCGAGTTGAGGCAGCGGATCGGCGCGGCCGCCGGGGACGGCGAGGCCGACGAGGGCCAGCACCTGGAGGTGACGGCCGAGGCGATCGCCGAGGTGGTGTCCCGGCTGACCGGCATCCCGGTCAGCAGTCTCACCGAGGAGGAGAAGGACCGTCTGCTCGGCCTGGAGGCCCATCTGCACGACCGGGTGGTGGGCCAGGACGAGGCGGTCTCCGTGGTCTCCGACGCGGTCCTGCGCTCCCGCGCCGGGCTCGCCAGCCCCGACCGCCCGATCGGCAGTTTCCTGTTCCTCGGCCCGACCGGCGTCGGCAAGACGGAACTGGCCCGCGCCCTCGCCGAGGCGCTGTTCGGCAGCGAGGAGCGCATGGTCCGCCTCGACATGAGCGAGTACCAGGAACGCCACACCGTCAGCCGCCTGGTGGGCGCCCCGCCCGGCTATGTCGGCCACGAGGAGGCGGGCCAGCTGACGGAGGCCGTCCGCCGGCACCCGTACTCCCTGCTCCTGCTGGACGAGGTGGAGAAGGCCCACCCGGACGTCTTCAACATCCTCCTCCAGGTCCTCGACGACGGCCGCCTCACCGACTCCCAGGGCCGCACGGTCGACTTCACCAACACGGTCATCGTCATGACCAGCAACCTGGGCTCCGAGGCGATCACCCGCCGGGGCACGGGAATCGGCTTCGGCACGAGCGACCCGAAGGCCGACGAGGAGGCGATCCGGCGCCCCCTCAAGGACCACTTCCGCCCCGAGTTCCTGAACCGCATCGACGAGATAGTCGTCTTCCGCCAGCTCACCGCGGACCAACTACGCGAGATCACCAACCTGTTGCTGGAACACACCCGCCGTCTGCTCCAGGCCCAGGGCGTGACAGTGGACTTCACCGACGAGGCGGTCAACTGGCTGGCAGAACACGGCTACCAGCCCGAGTACGGCGCCCGCCCCCTGCGCCGCACGATCCAACGGGAGGTGGACAACCAACTGTCCCGACTCCTGCTGAACGGCACGATCGCAGAGGGCGGACGGGTGACGGTCGATGTGAAGGACGGAACCTTGGATTTCCGGTAGGTCTTTTGGCTACGGCGCAGGCTGCACCACTTGCGCAGACCCCCCACCCCGCCGCACCGTCTCCGCCGCCGCAAGCCACTTCCCACCCGGCAACCGTTGCACGCCGGTCGCCGCCCCGATCTCGGCATTCAACTTGAACGAATGCCCGATGGCCTCCAACTGCGCCTTCACCGCACTCCCGTTGTAGAGCGCCGGCTCCATCTCGGTCTGCGTCGCGTTCCGCTGACTGACCCGAGGCGCCGCGATCGCATCCACCAGCGGCAACCCCCGATCGACGAACTCGGTCAACACCTGAAGCACGGTGGTGATGATGGTCGCCCCACCAGGAGACCCCAGAGCCACCACAGGCTTGTCATGACGGTCCAGCACGATCGTCGGCGAAATAGAGGACCGCGGCCGCTTCCCAGGCCCCGGCAGATTCGGGTCGTGCACCGCGGGATTCGCCGGCGCGAAGGAGAAGTCCGTCAACTCGTTGTTGAGGATGAACCCCCGCCCCGGCACGGTGATCGCGCTACCGCCGGTCTGCTCGATGGTCAGCGTGTAGGAGACGACGTTCCCCCACTTGTCGGCCACCGTCAGATGCGTGGTGTTCTCCCCCTCGTACGTCGTGGGCGCCGCCGTCCCCCCGGCCCCGCAAGCCGCCGGATGACGAGGATCCCCCGGCGCCACCGGACTCGTCAGCACCGCGTCGTCCTTGATGAGGCAGGCCCGCGAGTCGGCGTACTTCTGCGAGAGCAGTTCCTTCGTCGGTACGTCCTCGAAGGCCGGGTCCCCGACCCACCGCCCCCGGTCCGCGAACGCGATCCGGCTGGCCTCGATGAAGTGGTGCAGGTACTGCACCTCGCTCGCCTTGGAAAGGTCGGTGTTCTCAAGGATGTTGAGCGCCTCACCGACCGTCGTGCCGCCGGAGGACGAAGGCGCGATGGAGTAGACGCCGAGCCCCCGGTACGAAGTCTTCGTGGGCTTCTGCAACTTGGCCCGATAGGCCGCGAGGTCCTTCTCCGACAGCTGACCGGGACGCGCCTTCCAGCCCGAAGCGGGGTCCACCGGCGGGTTGTTGACGGTGTCGACGATGTCGTCACCGAGGTCCCCGTGGTAGATCGCCCCGACCCCCTTGCGCCCCAACTCCGCGTACGTACGGGCGAGATCGGGGTTTTTGAAGGTGGACCCCACGACCGGCAGCTGACCACCCGGCAGGAACAGCTTCGCCGTGTCCGGGAAGTACCGGAACCGCGTCTCGTTGGACGCGGTCTGCGACCGGAACGTGTCGTCGACGACGAAACCGTCCCGCGCGATCCGCTCGGCCGGCTTCAGCACACTGCCGAGCGATCTGCTCCCCCACTTGCCGAGCGCGGTGGCCCAGGTAGCGGGCGTCCCCGGCGTACCGACGCTCAGCCCGCTGCTGACGGCGTCGGCGAAGGCGAGCGGCGCGCCGTTCTCGACGAACAGGTCGGAGCCGGCGGTGAGCGGCGCGGTCTCCCGGCCGTCGATCGTGTGCACCGTACGGGACTTGGCGTCGTAGTAGACGAAGTAGCCGCCCCCGCCGACACCGGAGGAGTACGGCTCGGTGACGCCCAGCGCCGCGGCCGTGGCGACCGCCGCGTCGACCGCGTTGCCGCCCTTCTTCAGCACCTCGATGCCGGCGGCGGAGGCGTCCGCGTCCACGCTCGCGACCGCGCCGCCGTAGCCGACGGCGACAGGGACCTTCTCAACCGGCTTCACAGCGGCGGGCGGCGCTGCCGCCCCCACCGACACCACGGCGGCCGAGACCGCCAGGACCGACAGTTTCCGTGCGACGGGGCGACGCATCCATACCTCCAGTCAGGACCGTCCGCGCAGCGTAACCACATCGCCGGGGCCCCGACAGCCCTCTTCGGGACAGGTGTCATACGAACGCCACACTTCGAACACCGGTACGTACCAGTCGTGTCGGCCCGCTAGCATGCGCGCCCATGAATGACGACGTGCGCAACATCGTCCTCGGCGTGGTCGCCGCCGGCATCAGCGCCGCGCTCGGCTGGCTCGCCCGGACGTACCTCTGGAAGCGGAAGCTGCACCGCAAGCAGGCCTTCTTCGGACTGCCGGCCAACTCCGAGTCACTGCTGGTCGTCAACCGGGACGCCGGTGGCACCGAGCTCGCGGTGCACCGGTACGACGTGTTCGCCCTGCTCGAACTCTCCGCTCTCATCAAGGACTGCGGCGCGCACGCCGACGTGGTCGCCCAGGACGTCGCCCGACAGGGCTTCGGGGAGCGCACGGAGTTCTGCGTCGGCGGTCCCTCGTCGAACCGACGCATGATGGCGCACATCAATGCCATGTTGCCCGGGGTACAGGTGACCATCGACCCCTCGGAGCCGGGTCCGATCAAGATGACCTTCCAGGTCGGCAGCGAGCGCTACCTCCTGGAGAAGGGGGTGTCCGAGTACGTCCTGCTCGCCCGTCTCACCGCCGGACAGCCAGGTCAGAGCCGCCCCGTCTTCCTGTTCTGCGGCCAGACGGCCATCACCAACCAGGCCGCGACCCGCTACCTGGCGCGCAACCACGAGCGGCTGGCCCGCAAGTACGGCGACACCTCGTTCGTCCTGCTGCTGAAGGTGGTCAACTCGCACGCGTACGGCCCGGATGTCGCCGAACTGGTCGCGGACGTGACCCGCGCGGCCCAGGCCCCGCTGCCGACGACGGAACCCTCGTCCCCACGCAACTCCCACCGCGCCTCCTGAATTGATTCACACCACAACAATCGTTACTCGCACGTAACTTACCGACGGGTTACCTCCGGTAAAGGCCCGCGGTTACCGTCTGGTCACTTTCCACTGACACGAGTAGGGAGTGACCCGTGGGACACCCTCGCAAGGCCCTGCGTACGACCACCGTGGGCGCCGTCTCCGCGGCCCTGATCGCCGGGAGCGCCCTCGGACTCGCCCCCACCGCCCAGGCGGCCGACGCCGTCCGCTTCGTCGACATCACCGGCGACGGCGGGACCGTCCTCAAGGCGAACGTCATCACGCCCGCCGGCGCCGACGGCACCCACCGATTCCCGCTGCTCGTGCTCCCCACGAGCTGGGGCCTGCCCCAGGTCGAGTACCTCGCCCAGGCCCAGAGGCTCGCGAACTCCGGCTACGTCGTCGTCAGTTACAACGTCCGCGGCTTCTGGCAGTCGGGCGGGGAGATAGAAGTGGCGGGCCCTCCCGACATAGCCGACGCGTCCAAGGTGATCGACTGGGCGCTCGCCAACACCCCGTCCGACGCCCAGCGGATCGGCATGGCGGGCGTCTCCTACGGCGCCGGCATCAGCCTGATCACCGCCGCCCAGGACAAGCGCGTCAAGGCGGTCGCCGCCCTCAGCGGCTGGGCCGACCTGATCGACTCGATCTACTCCGGGCGCACCCAGCACGTCCAGGCCTCCGCCCTCCTCGACGGCGCGAGCCTGGTCACCGGCCGCCAGAGCCCCGAACTCCGGCAGATCTTCGACGACTTCTACGCGTCGAACCTGTCGAAGGAACAGGACATGATCAATTGGGGGAAGAAACGTTCGGCCGATACCTATGTGGACCAACTGAACAAGAACGGCGCGGCGGTCATGATGGCCAACGCCTGGGGCGACACGATCTTCCCGCCCAACCAGTACGCCGACTTCTACGAGAAGCTGACCGGCCCGAAGAGACTGGAGTTCCGCCCCGGCGACCACGCCACCGCCGAGCTGACCGGGCTGTTCGGACTCCCCAACGACGTGTGGACCGACACCGAGCGCTGGTTCGACCACTACCTCAAGGGCGCGGACAACGGGATCGACCGGGAACCGCCGGTCCAGCTCAAGTCCCGTTCCACAGGCGGCTACGAGGGCTACGCGGACTGGAAGTCGGTCGGCTCGGCCACCAAGAAGATCGCCCTGTCGGGCACCACCACGATCCACACCAACGTCGACTCGGGCGCCGACGGCGGGATCGTCTTCCTCTCCAGCATCCTCGACCAGCTCGCCCAGGCGCCCCCGGTCGCCTCCATCCCCCTGCTGCCGCGCCGCTGGGCCGCCGTATGGCAGTCGGAGAAGTACCCGAGCGCCCAACGGGTGCGCGGCACCGCGAAGTTGCACACCACCGTGACTCCCACCAAGGAGAGCGGCACCCTCGTCGCCTACCTCTACGACGTGGGGCCGCTCGGCCTCGGCAAGCTGGTCTCCAACGCGCCGTACACCTTCCACGGACAGACGCCCGGAAAGCCGTTCGACGTCGACCTGGAGCTGTTCTCCACGGCCTACGACGTCCCGGCAGGGCACCGTCTGGCCCTGGTGGTCGACACGGTCGACCCGCTCTACATCGAGCACAACCCGACCGGCGCTCAGCTGACCTTCTCCTCGCCGGCGAACGACCCGTCGTACGTGTCGATTCCGCTGCGCGAGCAGTGATCTCCGGCCGGCGCCGGGCGGGTATGGCTCTGTGACTGCTGCCCCCTACGGTTCAAGGGCCGTGGGGGGACCCCCACCCGGCAGCAGCGTCCTTGGGGGCTCGTACGCCTTCACCATGGGGATGAACTGACCATCGTAGTCGAGGTTCTCGGACATGGCCGTGGCCCCTCTCAGTGCTTGAGGATCTTGGAGAGGAAGTCCCTGGCGCGCTCACTGTCGGGGTGGGTGAAGAAGTCGTCGGGGGCGCGGTCCTCGACGATCCGGCCGTCGGCCATGAAGACCACACGGTTGGCGGCCGAGCGGGCGAAGCCCATCTCGTGGGTGACGACGACCATCGTCATGCCGTCCCGGGCGAGTTGGCGCATGACCTCCAGGACCTCGTTGATCATCTCCGGGTCGAGGGCCGAGGTCGGCTCGTCGAAGAGCAGGGCCTTGGGCTCCATGGCCAGGGCGCGGGCGATGGCCACGCGCTGCTGCTGGCCGCCGGAGAGCTGGGCGGGGAACTTGTCGGCCTGGTCGGCGAGGCCCACCCGGTCGAGGAGTTCGCGCGAGCGCCGGTCGGCCTCCTCCTTCTTGCGCCCGCGCACCTTGACCTGGCCCAGCGAGATGTTCTGCAGGACCGTCTTGTGGGCGAAGAGGTTGAAGGACTGGAAGACCATGCCGACCTCGGCGCGGAGCCTGGCGAGCGTCTTGCCCTCGCTGGGCAGCGGCTGTCCGTCGAGCGTGATGGAGCCGGAGTGAATCGTCTCCAGGCGGTTGATCGTCCTGCACAGCGTGGACTTGCCCGACCCCGAGGGGCCGATGACCACGACCACCTCCCCCTTGCCGACGGTGAGGTTGATGTCCTGGAGGACATGCAGCTCCCCGTAGTACTTGTTGACGTCACGCAGTTCGATCAACGGATCGACGACGGCCATGCCCAGCCCTACTCACTCTCAGCTGTGTCGTGGTCGCCGCAACTTATCGAGGCAAGATCCCACTTAAGGAACGACACGCACTTTTCGGGCATTAGCCGTATTTACGGCGGATTGCCGAGAGTTACTCCTCGGCGACCTCGGCGTACAGCTGCGAGAGCTCGGGCACCCCGCCGGCGGCCCACTCCTGCCCGGCCTCGACGACGTCGAACTCCCGGCCGGAGTCGAGCCGGATCACCGGCTGGCCGTCCGCCCTGAGGTCCCAGGCGGCGCCGGGGACGGTGTGCACGATGACCGTGCCGAGGTAGAGCCCCGCGTCGTTGCCGAGCCGCAGCAGCGTCTCCTCGTCACCGCGCCAGTTCGGCACCATCTGGTCGAGCGCCTCCAACGACTCGGCGCTGTCGTCGAGTCGGACGCCCGCGCGCACGGCGTGGGAGCGCAGGAGTTCACACTCGGAGAGGAGTTCCGCCAGGCCCTCGGGGTCGCGGACCGCGGGCTCCTCGGGCCGTCCGCCCAGAAAAGGGATCTTCATACACCCAGCGTGTCACTCGCCCCCGGGTCCGCACCACAGGCGCGCGGGCCGCCGTTCGCGGTCGACTTCACGCCGACTTCACGCATGGTGCGTTGACGCGCCCGCCATGTCTCCTTAGCTTCGCGATGCGCCTTTCGTCCCGCGCGAGCAAAGGAGCCCGCTGTGCACCTGCGTGTTGGAGAGGGTACGGCCGTCCTCGCGTTGTTCGCGATCCTGATGGCCGGGTGCTCGGCCTCGGCCGCGCCCGCGAAGGCGTCCGTGCCCCGCGAGCGGGTCGCCCCGCTGCCCCTGGAACGGCTCTTCGACAACACGGCGGTCAGCGACGACTCCCGGCCCGGCGAGGCGGACTTCGACGGCTTCGGCGCCTCCCTGTCGGCCCGCGACCTCACCGCCGCGGGCTGGACGCCCGGCCGCGTCCTGACCGTCCAGGGCACCCGGCTGACCCTGCCGGACCGGCGGCCCGGCACCCCGGACAACCTGCGCTCCGACGGACAGCAAGTGCTGCTGCGCGGCCACGGCGACGCGCTCGCCTTCCTGGTCGCGAGCACGGGCGGCCGGGACATCGGCGGCGCCGGAACGGTCTCGTACGCGGACGGCGGCCGCTCGGACTACCGCCTCACCGCCGCCGACTGGCGCCGCGGCCCGCTCGCCACCAAGGCGCTCGCACTGCCGCACATCAACACCCACGCGGGCCAACTCACCGAGCAGGCACGGCTGTACGTGGTGACCGTGCCGTTGGCGCGCGGGCGCGAGGTGATGTCGGTACGGCTGCCCCGGGCGCCCGCGCTGCATGTGTTCGCGGTGTCCGTGCGGCCCTCGGGGCAGGGCTGGAGCGGGAGTTGGGCCACCGGCACCGGTGGGCTCGCGCCGGTGGGGCCGTGGACGGACCGGACGCTGCGGCTGGTGGTGCACACCTCGGCGGGCGGGCCACGGGTGCGGCTGCGCTTCGACAACACCTTCGCGGCGGCGCCGGTGCGGATCGGGAGCGCCACGGTGGCGGTGCAGGCGGCGGGCGCGGCGGCGCGGGAGACTCCGGTGGCGGTTTCCTTCGGCGGTGCTCCGGGCACCGAAATCCCGGCCGGGGCGCAGGCGTTGAGCGATCCGGTCGGGTTCACGGTGCCCGCGGGTGCCAACCTCCTGGTGAGTTTCCAGCTGCCGGGCACGGTGACCGCCGTACCGCTGCACCGGCTGGCGCAGCAGCGGTCGTACCTGAGTGAGCCGGGCGATCGTACGGCCGACGTCTCGCCGGCGGCGTACACCTCCGTCCTGACCGCCTGGCCGCTGCTGACCGGGGTGGACGTGGGCGGCGGGCCGGGGTCGGTGGTGGTGATCGGGGACTCGATCACCGACGGGGACAAGTCCACGGAGGGGGCGGACCGGCGGTGGCCCGACGTGCTGGCCGCCCGGCTGCGGGCGCAGAGCGCGGTCCCGCGGTACGGGGTGCTCAACCAGGGGATCTCGGCGAACCGCGTGGTCACCGACCGGTATCCCGGGGACGGGGTCTCCACGGACCTGGCCGGGGTGAGCGCGCTGCACCGCTTCGACCGGGACGTCCTCGCGCAGACGTCGGTGCGGACAGTGGTGGTGTTCGAGGGGGTCAACGACCTGCGGACGGGCACATCGGCGCGGGATCTCGTCGCGGGGCTGCGGGAACTCGCCGAGCGGGGGCACGCGCGCGGGCTGCGGATGCTCGCGGCGACGATCCTGCCGTGCGGCGGCGAGGCCCGCTGCACGGCCGCCGTCGACACGGACCGGACCGAGGTCAACGCCTGGATCCGGGACTCCGGGGTCTTCGACGGCGTCCTGGACTTCGACGCGGCGGTGCGCGACCCGGCCGACCCGGCGCGGATGCTGCCGGCGTACGACAGCGGGGACCATCTGCATCCCGGGGACGCGGGGTTGGCGGCGATGGCCGGGGCGGTGGATCTGACAGCGCTGTGAGCGACAGTGTTGTGAGTGATCACACGTCCAGATCGACCACCACCGGCGCGTGGTCCGACGCTCCCTTGCCCTTGCGCTCCTCGCGGTCGACGTACGCGTCGGTGACGGCCTTCGCGAACGGTTCGTTGCCGTAGACCAGGTCGATGCGCATGCCGCGGTTCTTGGGGAAGCAGAGCTGGCGGTAGTCCCAGTACGTGAAGGGGTGGTCGTACTTGAGGGGGCGCGGGACCACGTCGGACAGGCCCGCCTCGCGCAGGGCGGTGAGAGCCGCGCGCTCGGCCGGGGTGACGTGGGTGAGGCCCTCGAAGGCGGCCACGTCGTAGACGTCGTCGTCCGTCGGCGCGACGTTGTAGTCGCCCAGGACCGCGAAGGGGCGGGCGCCCGCCGCGTCCCCGGCGACGGCCGCCTTCAGGGCCTCGAACCACTGGAGCTTGTAGGCGTAGTGCGGGTGGTCGACCTCGCGGCCGTTCGGTACGTACACCGACCACACGCGGACCGGGCCGCAGGTCGCGGAGATCGCGCGGGGTTCGGGGGCGCCGTCGTAGCCGGGGTCGCCGGGCAGGCCCTTGACGACGTCCTCCAGGCCGACCCGGGAGAGCACCGCCACGCCGTTCCACCGCCCGGTCGCGTTGACCGCCGCCTCGTAGCCCGCCTCGCGCAGCTGGTCGAACGGGAACTGGTCCTCGGCGAGCTTGGCCTCCTGGAGGCACAGCACGTCGGTGCCGCTGCTCTCCAGCCAGGCCAGCAGCCTCGGGAGACGGGCCGTGATCGAGTTGACGTTCCAGGTCGCGATGCGCATGTCCCACAACCTACCGGGCGCCACTGACACTCACACCGAGGTGCTCTCCCCGGGCTTGAGGCGCAGGTGCTCCGCGCCGCCGAGGGCGCCGATCTGGTTGTCATAGATGGGCCGGGCTAGGTCGGTGAGGAGGGCGTCGTGGATGTCGTAGGCGCGCTGCGGCTTGAGCTCGCGGACGTAGTCGATGACCTCGGAGATCTTGCTCCAGGGGGCCATGACGGGGAGCATCAGCGTCTCGACGGCATGCTCGGGGACGGTGAGGGCGTCGCCGGGGTGGAAGACCTTGCCGCCGTCGACGAGGTAGCCGACGTTGGTGATGCGCGGGATGTCCGGGTGGATCACCGCGTGCAGCTCTCCGTGGACCTGGACGTCGAAACCGGCGGCGGTGAAGGTGTCGCCGTGGCCGACGGTGTGCACCCGGCCCGGGAAGGCGGCCGAGATCTTCTCGGCGACCGACCTCAGCGTCCAGATCTCGGCGGCCGGGTTGGCGTCCAGGGCCGTCCGCAGCCGCTCCTCGCTGAAGTGGTCGGGGTGTTCGTGCGTGATCAGGATCGCGTCCGCGCCGAGGGCGGCGTCCTCCTCGCTGAACGCCCCCGGGTCGAGGACGAGCGTCCGGCCGTCCTTCTCCAGGCGGACACAGGCGTGCGACATCTTCGTGAGCTTCATGCGAACCATCCTGCCCCTCGTCGCGCGCGGACGGGCAGCCGAGGCGGGTGCTCTCGCCACCCGTCTCGGACGATCACTCGGTGGGCGTGGTCTCCTCGCGGATCACCTGCTGGGCCACCTTGAAGGCGCTGTTGGCCGCCGGGACACCGCAGTAGACGGCCGCCTGGAGGAGGACCTCCTTGATCTCGGTGGGGGTCAGGCCGTTGCGCAGGGCGGCCCGGGTGTGGAAGGCGAGCTCGTCGAGGTGGCCGCCCCCGACCAGCGCGGTGAGGGTGGCGACACTGCGGGAGCGGCGGTCGAGCCCCGGCCGGTCCCAGATCTCGCCCCAGGCGTAGCGGGTGATGAACTCCTGGAAGTCCCCGGAGAAGTCGTCGGCCTGCGCCAGCGCCCGGTCGACGTGCGCGTCGCCGAGCACCTCGCGGCGCACCTTGATGCCCGCGTCGTACGGGTCGGGACGGCCCCCGGTGTGGGGGTCGGGGACGGCCGGGGCGATCTCGGCGATCGCGACGGGCTGCGGCGGCGCGGCCGCCGCGAGAACCGGCTTGACGGGCGCCGCGGGGATCGCCGTCTGGCCGGTCGTGGAGTCGAAGGCGGGCTGCCAGGCCGTGGAGAAATGCCTGAACAGCAGGTCGGTGACGGCGGCGGGCTGCTCGACCGGCACCAGGTGGGAGGCGCCGGGGACCACGGCCAGCCGCGCGTCCGGGATGCCCGCGACCAGGGTGCGGGCCTCGGCGGGCCCGGTGACCTGGTCGTCCGAGCCGACCAGGACGAGCGTCGGCACCCCGATCCGGCCGAGGTCGGTCCGTACGTCGAAGGAGGCGAGCGCCTCGCAGGCGGCGATGTAGCAGCCGGGGTCGGTGGTGCGGACCATCTGCACGGCCCAGTCGGTGATCGCGGGCTGCGCGGCGGCGAACCCGGAGGTGAACCAGCGGTCGGGCGAGGTGCGGGCGATGGGATCGAGCCCGTTCGTCCGTACGATCACCCCGCGCTGCCGGAACTCGTCCGCGGTGCCGAACCTCGGCGAGGCCGCGATCAGCGCGAGCGAGGCGAGGCGCTCGGGGTGGTTGAGCGCCAGCTCCATCCCGATGGCGCCGCCGAGCGCGCAGCCCGCGTAGCCGAAGCGCTGCACCCCGAACTGGTCGAGGGTGGCGAGCAGCCGCGCGGCGAGATCGGTGACGGAGCCCGCCGGGTACGCGGGCGCGCCGCCGTGCCCGGGCAGGTCGAACCGGAAGACCCGCCACTGCTTGACCAGGTCGGGCACCTGGCGGTCCCACATGTGCCAGGTCGTCCCGATCGACGGACCCAGGATGAGCACCGGGGCGTCTTCCGGGCCGTCGAAGCGGTACTGGAGGGCGGGGGTCTTCGTCTCACTCACGTAGCCCACGCTAACCGCCCTTTCTGAACATCCGGGCCCATGGCCCCAAGTCCTCACACCGGGCTCCCGAACATCGACGGGGAACTCTCACACGGCCTTCACCGGATGCCGGGGGGGCTCGGTCGGGGGGTGGGTCGGTCGGGGAGGGTGGGTCGGTGGTCGGCGGGCGGCGGTCGGCCGAGGCGGGCGGGTCAGAGGTCGGTCGGTCCAAGGTCGGTCGGTCAGAGGTCGGTCGGGGTGCCGAGGCCTGTGAGGGCGCCGACCGGGTCCAGGTCGGGGGTGCCGCGGGGCCACCAGTCGTCGTGGCCCGGTTCCGACTCGTAGGCGTACCACAGGCCGTCCTGGCCCAGCCGGAGTTGGACATGGCCGTGCGGGTGGGTGAGGTGGTTGCGCCACGGCCGGAAGACCGGGAGGTCGGCGGCGAGGAGGAGCGGGCGGGCGCGGTCGAATCGGCCGGCCGGCGGGTCCCACGGCTCTTCGAGGACGGCGAGGCCCTCCAGGCCGCCCTGGCGCCACGCGGCGACCGCGCGCGCCAGGTCGGCCGGGGTGCGGCCGGTCGCGGTGGCGAGCGAGGCGTAGAGCGCGCGGGTCCCGGCGGTGAGCCCGGAACCGGGGCGGGCCGCGGCGAGCCGTACCGCGTCCTGCCACAGGGTCAGGTCGCCGACGGGGTCACGGCCGGTGGCGAGCAGGGCGTGGGCGCGGGCCGCGGCGTCGGTGGCCAGCTGGTCCAGGGCGAAGGGGTCGGGGCCGCCCGGGGCCGCCGGGTAGGCGGGCGGCTGCTCGGGATGGGCGGGGAGCGGCAACGGGGCGGGCAGCGGCGGGAGTCGACGGTCCCCCACGGCTTCGCTCGCGCGGACGCCCGGTAGCGGCGCGGGCTCCTGGTCCTGGGCGGCGCGGGCCGCGCGGGTGGCGCTGAGCCGGGACAGGGAGTCGAGCAGTTCGCGCTCGCCGCGGCCCCGCAGCAGGAGCAGGACGAACGGGTCGGCGTCGAGGAGGCGTGCGGTCTGGTAGCAGAGGGCGGCTGCGTGCTTACAGGGGTGACCGCGGTCGGGGCAGCTGCACTGCGGTTCGAGGTCGCCGGGGCCCGGGAGCAGCGGGACACCGCACTCCGCGAGCGACTGAGGCATCTCCTTGTCGAGCAGCGCGGCGATGTGTCCCGTCCGGTCGGCGGCGCGTTCCAGGAACCGGTCCCAGTCGGCGTCCACGAGCGTCCGCAACCGAACCTGTACGCGGTACGGGCGGGGGCGGCTCCCCTGCACGTACGCCAGCACGAGCCCCGGCGTCACGGTGATCGCGTCCACGTGTCCCTGCGCGGCATAACCACGCCCTCGCGCCAGCCGCTTGGCATCGAGCGCCCCCTCCTCCAACGCCCGCACCCACGCGTTCCCCCACCACGTCTCCGCGAACCCGTCGGTACCGGAGGGCCGGGGCGGAAAGGCGGCGAAGGTCCGACGGAGGTCGCTGTCTCGGCCGGGGGCGGCCATGGAGTGGGGGCGGTGGGGGGTGGTCGGTGAGGGTGGAGGCGGGGGCGGGGGTGTGGATGCGGGCGGGGGCGAGGTCGGGGACGGGGACGCGGGTGAGGTCGGCGACGGAGACGGGGATGAGGCCGGGGAGGGGGATGCAGCTCGGGACGGGGTCGGGAATGGGGAGACGGCTCGGGACGGGGACGAGGTCGGGGACGGGGAAGCGGCTCGGGAGGGGGCTGGGGGCGGAGTGGGGGCCGGGGCTCGGGACGGGGACGACGGGGACGACGGGGAAAGCATGGTGTCCGGGTTGGCCGTGGGAGCGGGGGGCAGGACGCCGGGATCGCGCTGCGCTGCCTCGCTGTCGGCCTCGGTCTGCTCTTCCGGCGTCACGTCGTCTACGGGCATCTCGAAGGCGCCGGCCAGCAACCGCCGTACGTCACGTGCCCGGACGCCGGGGGCCGCGCTGGGCCGGTCCTCGGTGGAAGCGGTGTTCGGGGCGGGGAAGGGACGGCGTGTTTCCGCTGCGGACTTCGAGCCTGTCGCGGGAGGCGTGGAGGTCCGTTGGTCGGTGGGGGTGGTCTCCGACGGCGCTGCGGTGGAGTCCCTGGGGCGACGCCGATCGAGCGGGTCGATCCCCGACAACTCCGCCGCGGAGGCCGTGGGGTGGCCCCGGTCGAGAGGGCCCGTCCCCGACGACTCCCCCGCGGGAACCATAGGGTGACGCCGGTCGAGAGGGTCCGTCCCCGACAACTCCGCCGCGGAGGCCGTGGGGTGGTGTCGATCGGCGGAGTCAGACCCCGGCGAATCCGCGGCGCGGGCCTTGGGGTGCCGTCGGTCGGCGGGGGCGGGTTCCGGGATCGGCGGAAGTGCGCGTCGGGGGCGGCGGGTGGCCTCGGCCTCCGCTGCTGCCGCGTCATCCCTGGCTTTGAGCGCCTGCCGGAGCGCCGCACGGGCGAGGTCTGCCGGCCGGGCACCTTGGTCCCGGCCGGCTGTGTCCGCCCTGGTCCCGCCGACGCTGTCCTTCGACGTCTCCCCCGTCGGCTCGTCGGACCTCCTCCGAGAGACAACCACGTCCCCCACGCCCCCACTCGGTCCCCCCACCTCGTCACCCGGAGTCGAACCGCGCTCCCCGGCCCGGTCGAGAGGCTCCCCCTCCCCACGCCTCGCCGCAACAGCCTTCCGCAGGGCCGCCCGCGCCGCATCCCCCGGCCGCGACGGACGCACAGCGGACCCACCGGGACCCGCAGCCACCCCGCTCACGGGTTCACCGGCCCCTGCGACCACTTCGGTCCCGGACGCCCCCTCGAAGGACACCCCCGCCCACCCCTCGGAAGACTCCCCCACCTCGGCCCCCACCTCCGCTTCCCGCTCCGCGACCGGAACCGGCCGCGCGTCCTCGTCCCGCGCCATGGCGGGCCCCTCCTCAGAACCCTCGTCCCACCCCAGTCGAGAGCCTTCGTCCCGTCCCAGTCCAGGGCCCTCGTCCAATCTCGTGACCGGACGCACCCCAGGGTCCCCATCCGCCCCCATGATCGGACTTCCCTCAGAGTCCCCGTCCCCACCCGCGACCAAGGTTCCCCCAGAGCCTCCGTCCCGCCACCTGACCGGACTCACACCAGAGCCATCGCCACCCCTCATGCCCGATCCAAGCCCCGAGACCTCGTCCCGCCCCTCAGCCCGTCCCCCCGACGCCGCCGCCGCACCAGAATCCGCAGACTCGGCCGAAGCCTTCTCCACCGGCCCCGGCCCCCGCTCCCGCCCCTCCTCCGGCAACGCAGACACCTCACCGCTCGCCGACTCCCCCCGCGCCGCCCGCTCCCTGGCCGCCCGCAGGGCCCGGCGGGCCTCGTCGGCCGGGCCGGAGGTCATGTGGGCCTCCGGAGGGAGACCAGGTCGGTGAGTTCGCGGTCGGTGAGTTCCGTGAGGGCCGACTCGCCGGAGCCGAGGATCGCGTCGGCGAGGGCCCGCTTGGACTCCAGCATCTCGGCGATGCGGTCCTCGACCGTGCCCTCGGTGATGAGCCGGTGCACCTGGACGGGCTGGGTCTGGCCGATGCGGTACGCACGGTCCGTGGCCTGTTCCTCGACCGCCGGGTTCCACCACCGGTCGAAGTGGATGACGTGACCCGCGCGCGTGAGGTTCAGCCCCGTGCCCGCCGCCTTCAGCGACAGCACCAGCACCGGAGTCGCACCGTCCTGGAAGCGGTCCACCATGCGCTCGCGCTCCGGTACGGGCGTGCCGCCGTGCAGCAGCTCGACCGGGACCGCGCGGGCGGCGAGGTGGGCGGTGATGAGGCGGGCCATCCCCACGTACTGCGTGAAGACGAGCGCCGAACCGTCCTCCGCCAGCAGCGTGTCCAACAGCTCGTCCAGCAGGGCGAGTTTCCCGGAACGGGCCACCAGCCGCTCCCCGGCCGTCGGCGGGACCTCCTCCTTCAGGTACAGCGCCGGGTGGTCGCAGATCTGCTTCAGCGCGCCCAGCAGCTTCAGGACCAGGCCCCGGCGGGCGATCCCGTCCGCCGTCTCGATGGCGAGCAGCGACTCGCGCACCACCGCCTCGTAGAGCGCGGCCTGTTCACGGGTGAGCGGGACCGGGTGGTCGGTCTCGGTCTTGGGCGGCAGTTCGGGGACGATCCCGGGGTCGGACTTCTTGCGGCGCAGCAGGAAGGGCCGGACCAGGCGTGCGAGCCGGGTGACCGCCTCCTCGTCCTCGCCGTTCTCCACCGCGCGCGCGTGCCGGGCGCGGAAGGACTTCAGGGGGCCGAGGAGCCCGGGGGTCGTCCAGTCGAGCAGGGCCCACAGTTCGGAGAGGTTGTTCTCGACGGGCGTGCCGGTCAGGGCCACGCGCGCGGGTGCCGGGATCGTGCGCAGGGCCTTCGCGGTCGCCGAGTAGGGGTTCTTCACATGCTGGGCCTCGTCCGCGACGACCATGCCCCAGTGCTGTTCGGCGAGCCGTCCCGCCGTCGATCGCATGGTGCCGTACGTCGTGAGGACGAAACCTCCGTCGAGGCCCTCCAGGGAGCGGTCCGGGCCGTGGAAGCGGCGCACCGGGACGCCGGGCGCGAACCGGGTGATCTCCCGCTGCCAGTTACCGAGGAGGGAGGCGGGACAGACGACGAGGGTCGGCTCGGGCCGCGCCCGGCGCAGGTGCAGCGCGATGACCGTGATCGTCTTGCCGAGCCCCATGTCGTCGGCGAGACAGCCGCCGAGGCCGAGGGAGGTCATGAGGTCCAGCCAGGCCAGGCCCCGGAGTTGGTAGTCGCGCAGGGTGGCGTGCAGCCCCGGGGGCGGGTCGGCGGGGCGTACGCCTGCCGTCAGCCGGTCGCGCAGGGCGGCCAGGGCGCCGACCGGTACCGCCTCCACCGTCTCGCCCTCGACCTCCGCACTGCCGGTCAGGGCGACGGACAGGGCGTCGACCGGGTCGAGCAGGCCCAGTTCACGCTTGCGGGCCTTGCGGACCAGGGCGGGGTCGACCAGCACCCACTGGTCCCTCAGGCGGACGACGGGACGGTGGGCCTCGGCCAGCGCGTCCATCTCCGCCTCGCTGAGCGGATCGCCGCCGAGCGCCAACTGCCAGCGGAACTGCAGGAGTTCCTCGCTCTCGAAGAACCCGGTGCCGTCGGTCGCCGAGCCGGGCGCCGACCGCACCACCGCCGCCGCGGTGAGGTCCTGCGCCAGGTCCCGGGGCCAGTGCACGGCCACTCCGGCCGCCGCGAGCCGGGTCGCCGCGACGCCGAGCAGGTCGCCCAACTCCTCGTCGGACAGGGCGAGTACGTCGGGTACGTCCTGTTCGGAGAGCCGGTCCAGCGGGGCCCAGACCCGCGCGGCACGCCGGACCGCGAGAGCCGCGTCCACGCGGGCGCGCGGGCCGAAGGAGGAGTCCGCGTCGCCCGCCCACAGAGCCGCCGCGTCGGCCACGAGGGTGGGGTCGGCGAGGCTGTGCACCTGGACGATCGCCGCGCCCGCGCTGCGCGCACCGGCGGCATCGGCGTCGAACAGGTTGTAGGCCGAGAGGTCCAGGCGGAGCGAGATCCGCACGCCCGCGTCCATGCCGGCGGCGACCTCGGCGGCCCAGTCCTGGGCGTGCGGCAGGCGCTGCGGCGGGCGGGCCGCGAAGGGCTTGCCGGAGGCGTACGGCGCGGCGGGCGTCCGGGGCAGGGTGTCCGCGACGGCGTCCAGGAAGGACCGCATCAGGGCCTGCGGCTCGGGCAGCCGGAGCGGGCCCGGCCCGGGCAGCGGGACCGCGTGCCCCTCGTACGGCAGCGCGGCCGCGATCGCGCGCAGGTGCGCGATGTCGTCGGGGTCGAGCGGCCCGGCCCGCCAGGCGTCGTGGCCGGTGGCGGTGAGCCCGGGCAGCAGCCGGCCTCGGGCGGCGAGCCGCAGCGCGTGCAGGGCGGCCGCACCCCAGCAGGCGGTGGCGGGATGAGCGGCGGCATCACGCCGGGCCCGCACGAGCAGCGGCAGTGCCTCACCGACCGACAGCGAGAGCCCAGGAACAACCCGCCGCCGAACCCGAGACCCGTGCGCCCGCACAACGGTGACCTCGGTACGCAAGAGACCACCACCCCCAGCCAGCCCGGAGTGATTGGTGCGGTTGTCCCGGCTACAGGCCGCAAATGGCGGTGGCGCCGGGACAACCGCACCAATCACCCCGGCACCCTCCTCGGCACCCCCGTCCGTCGGCTCCTCGGGCGGCCAGACCTCGCCCTCGGGGTCCCAGAACAGCATCCGCCCGTCGCGCGGTAGGGGCGCCGGTAGGAAGACGGTGGCGAGCCGCACGGAGACAGCACGCCCGAGCGTCTCTCCCGCGCGCTCGGCCACCGCGGCCATGTCGCTCATACGTCCTGTCACCTCCCGCCCGCGTGTCGGATCAGTCGTCTTCGACTCTACGGGCGGGGTCTGACAATCGGCTCCGGCGACGGGCCGGGGAGCGTCGCCGGCGGCCTGGTCACGGAACGGTGCGCGAGACGACGTACACCTTCGGGGAGGCCGGGACGGCCAGGTTGACCATGATGTCCTGGGTGGGCGCCGGGTCCTTCTGGCCGTGGGTCAGGCCCCACCAGTGCCCGTTGTCGGGGAACCGCCAGCCGGTGATCTTCTGGTCGCGTTCGCTGACGGAGACCTCGCCCTTCTTCAGGTCGGCGCGGCTGACGCCCATGCCCGTGAGGAAGGTGTCGAGACCGGCCTCGCTGGTGCGGAAGCGGACGTAGAGGCGGCTGGTCTTCCAGTTGTTGGTCTCGTAGTACGCGATCTGGTCGCTGGGGTGCGGGACCGGCACCTCGTAGAGGCGGCGCTGGAGCTTGGAGGGCCAGCCGGCGGTGAGGCCGGTGGCGGCGTACTTCGCCTCCTTGTCCTTGCCGCTGTCGCGGCTCTGGTTGGCGGAGATCACCAGATAGCCGGCCGGGACCCCGATGAGCAGCACGATGATGAGCAGGGTCAGCGAGCGGCGGCGGACCATGTGGCGGTGGTCCTCGGGGGGCCGCCGCGGTTCGTCGGGGGGCGCCGTGGCCTGGCGCGGCAGGGACGCGTTCACGCGGTGTCCCGGGACGTACGGCGGGCCTCCACGTACCGCTCGTAGCGCTCGTGCCGCTCCACCCGGCGCCGGTTGGCGCGGCGGAAGCGGCGGGCGACCAGACGGGCGAGGTCCGCGGCGCCGACCATGCCGGCCTCGGGGCCCAGCTGGGCGCGGGCGATACGGGCCTCGGGGCGGTAGCCGCGACCGGTGAGCTGACGCTTGAACGCGTCCCGCGCGGGGCCGATCAGCAGGTCGTCGGCGGCCGACACACCGCCGCCGATGACGAAGCAGGAGGGGTCCAGGGCGGCCGCCAGGTTCGCGATGCCGACGCCGAGCCACTGGCCGATGTCCTGGAGCAGCTCGATGCACATCGCGTCGCCCTCGCGGGCCAGCTCGGTGATCATCGGACCGGTGATGTCGGAGATGTTGCCCTTGACGTGCTCGATGATCCCGTACGCCACCGGGGAGTCGGCCGCGGCCAGTTCGCGCGCCTCCCTGACCAGTGCGTTCCCGGAGCTGTACTGCTCCCAGCAGCCGCGGTTGCCGCACGGGCAGCGGTGACCGCCGGGCACGACCTGCATATGGCCGAACTCGCCGGCGACGCCGTACTTGCCGCGCTTGACCTGGCCGTCCTCCAGGATCGCGCCGCCGATGCCGGTGCCGAGCGTGATCATGACCAGGTGGTCCTCGCCACGCCCCGCACCGAAGCGCCACTCGGCCCAGGCGGCGGTGTTGGCGTCGTTGTCGACGAGGACCGGGACGGCGAGGCGGCCCGCGATACGGTCCCGCAGGGGCTCGTTGCGCCAGGACAGGTGGGGGGCGAACAGGACGCGGTTGCGGTCGGCGTCGACCCAGCCGGCCGCGCCGATGCCGACGGCGTGGACGTCGTGGCGGTCGGAGAGGTCCAGGACCAGCTCGACGATGGTGTCCTCGACGACCTTGGGGCTCTTGGACTTGTCCGGGGTCTCCGTGCGGACCTTCTCCAGGATGTTGCCGTCGGCGTCGACGACTCCCGCCATCACTTTGGTGCCGCCGATGTCGATGCCGACCGTCGGCACGCGGGGTGCGGTCAGGTGTGAGCGGCGTTCCCTTGTGCCGACGGTGCGCAGTGCGGGGGCACGACGGGAGCCTATGGGGGCGCTGAAGTTGCCGTAGGTGCTCATCGGCCCTGATTCTGCCGCACGCTCACGCTGGGTGCCGAGCGGGGGAGCAAAGGGGGATGCGCGATTCGTTGCCGAGTGCGAGTGCGTGGGGGCTGAGCGCGCAGTTCCCCGCGCCCCTAAGGGCGGACCAGTAGCTGGAATTCGAATGAGTAGCGTGTTGGACGGTATGTGTGTGTGCCGTACTCGACTGCTCTGCCTGTGTCGTCGAAGGTGACTCGTTGCATCGTGAGGAGGGGGGCGCCTTCCTGTTCCGCCAGGCGGTCCGCCTCCTCCCCCGTCGCCGCTCTTGCTCCGATCGTCTGGCGAGCGCTGTGGAGGGTGATGCCCGCCGTGCGCATCATGCGGTACAGGCCGGTGGACTCCAGTTGGGCGGTGTCCAGGTCGAGGAGGTCCGTCGGGATGTAGTTGATCAGGTACGCCATCGGCTCGGCGTGTGCCAGGCGGAGCCGTTCCACTCGGTGGACGTCGTCGCCCTCGGCGACTCCCAGGGCCGCGGCGATCTCCGCGGTCGCCGGGACCAGGGCGTTGACGAGGACCTTCGTGGCGGGGCGCTGGCCGGCCGCCTCCAGGTCGTCGTAGAGGCTGCTGAGTTCCAGGGGGCGCTTGACCTGGCTGTGCACGACCTGGGTGCCGACCCCGCGGCGGCGTACCAGCAGACCCTTGTCGACGAGCGACTGGATGGCCTGGCGGACCGTGGGCCGGGACAGGCCGAGCCGCGCGGCCAGCTCGATCTCGTTGCCCAGCAGGCTGCCGGGTGTGAGCGTCCCGTGCTCGATCGCGGCCTCCAACTGCTGGGACAGCTGGAAGTACAACGGCACCGGGCTGCTGCGGTCCACGCTGAGCTCGAGGGTCACGGTCGGGTCTACTTCTGGTTTCGGCACGGGAGCGAGCGTAGCTTCGTGCGTTGTTGACGGGAAGTTGTGTAGTTCGGTTGTCCGGACATTCGGATTGACAGCACGGGGGCCGCGACCACATTTTGTTCACATGCGCATCGGGGTCATCGGGACGGGCCGCATCGGCACCATTCATGCGAACACGCTCAGCCGCCATCGGGAGGTCGGTTCCTTAATCCTCACGGACGCGGACGTCGGACGGGCCCAGGAGCTCGCGAACCGGCTCGGCGAGACCGCCGCTCCGGGGGTGGACGAGATCTTCAAGTGGGGCGTGGACGCCGTGGTGATCACCACGGCCACCTCCGCGCACGCCGAGCTGATCGGCCGGGCCGCGCGCTCGGGGCTGCCGGTCTTCTGCGAGAAGCCCATAGCGCTCGACCTGCCCGGCACGTTGCATGCGATCGCCGAGGTGGAGACGGCGGGAACGGTTCTCCAGATGGGCTTCCAGCGGCGCTTCGACACGGGGTACACCGGCGCGCGGGAGGCGGTGCGCTCAGGGCGGCTCGGGCGGCTGCACACCGTGCGCGCGGTGACCTCCGACCAGACGCCGCCGCCCGCCGAGTGGCTGCCGGTGTCCGGCGGGCTGTACCGGGACGCGCTGATCCACGACTTCGACATCCTGCGCTGGGTCACGGGGCACGAGGTCGTCGAGGTGTACGCGTCCGGGTCGGACGCCGGGCCCGCGATGTTCCGGGCGGCCGGGGACGTGGACACGGGTGCCGTCCTGCTCACCCTGGACGACGGGACGCTGGCGACGGCCACCGCGACGCGGCTGAACGGCGCCGGGTACGACGTCCGCATGGAGCTGGCCGGGGAGCTGGACCAGGTCGTGGTCGGCCTCGACGACCGCACGCCCATCGCCTCCACGGAACCCACGGGGCCACCGGCGGCGGACAAGCCCTGGACGGGGTTCCTGGAGCGGTTCGGACCGGCCTACGAGGCGGAGCTGGTCGCGTTCGTCGACGTGGTCCGGGGCGAGCGCCCGAACCCCTGCGACGGGCGCGAGGCGCTCCAGGCCCTGCGGATCGCCGAGGCGTGCGAGGTGTCCCGGCGCGAACGCAGAGCCGTCCGCCTGGCGGAGATCCAGGGCGCCACGAGCACGACGACGCTGTGACGGGTCACGGACCTACCGACGCACCTCCCACCGCCGTCTCCGGCCTACCACCGCACCGGCAGACTCCTGACCCCTCTGATCAGCATCCCCGGCAGCCACTCCCCCGCCGGCCCGTCGAGTGCCAGCCCCGGGGCGCGGTCCAGGAGGGTGCCGATCGCCGTGCGGGCCTCCAGGCGGGCCAGGGGGGCGCCCAGGCAGAAGTGGATGCCGTGGCCGAAGGCGAGGTGGCCGCGCGGGTCGCGGCGGATGTCGAAGCGGTCCGGGGCCGGATAGCGGGAGCCGTCGCGGTCGCCCGCGCTGAGGCAGACCATGACCGGCTCGCCCGCGGCGACGGCCGCGCCGGCTATCTCCAGGGGCTCCAGGGCGTACCGGAAGGTCGCGTTCTCCACCGGGCCCTCGTAGCGGAGCATCTCCTCGACCGCGCCGTCCAGCAGGGTCATGTCGGCGCGCAGGGCGGCGAGTTGGTCGGGGTGGGTGAGCAGGGCGCGCACGCCGTTGGTGATGAGGTTGACCGTCGTCTCGTGGCCCGCGATGAGCAACAGGAAGGCCATGCCGCGCAGTTCCTGCGGGGAGAGCCGGTCGCCGTCCTCGGCGGTGGTGCGGATGAGGTCGCTCAGCAGGTCGTCGCTCGGGCCCGCGCACCGCTTGTCCTCGATCAGCTCCGTCAGGTACTCGCGCAGGCGCAGGACGGCGTCGTAGGAACTCTCCGGGCTGGTGGGCGCCACGACCTCGGTGGACAGCTTCCGGAACTCCGTGCGGTCCATCTCGGGGACGCCGAGGAGTTCGCAGATCACGGTGATCGGGAGCGGGTAGGCGAGGGACTGCACGAGGTCGGCGCGGGTGTGCGGCAGCATCGCGTCGAGGAGGTCGTCGGTGATCTCCTGGATCCGGGGGCGCAGTCTCTCCACCCGGCGGGCGGTGAAGGCGCGGGAGACCAGGGCGCGCAGCCGGGTGTGCTCGGGCGGGTCGCTGCCCAGCAGGTGGCGGCCGATCAGCTCCTCGTCGTGGAACAGCTTGCCGAGTCTGCGGGCGTCCTTGGACAGCCGGGGATCGGCGAGTGCGGCGCGCGCCTCCTCGTGGCCGACGACGAGCCAGGTCGAGTAGTCGGCGTCGGAGCCGGGCGGCCGCACCCGGTGGACGGGGCCGCGGGCGCGCAACTCGGCGTAGACGGGGTGCGGGTCGGCGCGGAACGCCTCGCCGTACTCCCCGAGATCGATCACTTCTCCAGCCATGCGTCTCCCCCTTCACACCGTCCAACGGCCGGCGTCCCCGGCTAGTGCCCGTTCGGCGGATGAGGCCGGCCACCGGGATCCGGCGTCTGCTCGGTGCGGATGGGCGGGTCGGTGGAGGTCGGCGACCGACGGCAACGCCGCAGCCAGGCGGGCCCGGCCCCGCGTCGCCGACCTGGTCCGCCGGACGGCTACCGGTGCCCGCCCGGGCCCGCTTCCTCCACCAGACCGGCGTCGTACGCCAGCAGCGCGATCTGTACGCGGTTGTTGAGGTCGAGCTTGGCGAGCACGCGCGAGACGTGGGTCTTGACCGTGGCGACGCTCATGTAGAGGGCGGTGGCGATCTCGGCGTTGGCGAGGCCGCGTCCGACCGCGACGGCGACCTCGCGTTCGCGGTCGTTGAGGGCGGCGAGGCGCTCACGCGCGCGTGCCTTGCGGGTGTCGGCGGCGTTGCCGACCGCGTGCTCCACCAGTTGGCGGGTGACGACGGGCGACAGGACGGGGTCGCCGGCCGCGACGCGGCGCACGGCGTCGAGGATCTCGGCGGGCGGGGTGTCCTTGAGGACGAACCCGGCGGCGCCCGCGCGCAGCGCCCGCAGCACCTGTTCGTCGGCGTGGAAGGTGGTCAGGACGACGATCTGCGGGGCGTCGGGCCGGGCGCGCAGCCGTTCCGTGGCCGTGAGGCCGTCCACCGCGGGCATCCGGATGTCCATGAGGACGACGTGCGGGCCGGTGCGGTCGACGGCGGCCTCGACCTCGGCGCCGTCCGCGGCCTCGCCGACGATCTCGATGTCGTCGGCGCCGCCCAGCATCAGGGACAGTCCGGCCCGCACGAGTGGGTCGTCGTCGACGAGGAGGAGTCTGATCGCAGTCATGGTCCTTACGTAATCACGACGGGGCGGGGTGAAATCACGGCTGTTCCGGGCAAGTTGCGGCCGGGGCGCCCGTACCCGGGCTCACCCCCACGGCAGCCACGCCCGCACCTGGAACCCCCCGTCCGCCTCCGGCCCGTGCTCCAGGCGGCCCCCGGCGAGCGTCGCGCGCTCGGTGAGGCCGATCAGTCCCTGGCCGGAGCCCGGGACGGGCGGTACGTCGCCCTCGGGGGCGGGGTTGCGGACGGTCAGGACGAGACCCTCGCCGGGGCCGCCGGAGACGGTGACCGTGGCCTCCGTACCGGGGGCGTGCTTGCGGGCGTTGGTGAGGCCCTCCTGGGCGATGCGGTAGGCGGTGCGGCCGACGGAGGCGGGGACGGCGGCGGGGTCGGCGACGCGGTTGTCCAGGGCGACCTTCATGCCGGCCTCGCGGGACTCGGCCACCAGGGTGTCCAGCCCGGCCAGGGTCGGCTGCGGGCGCCCGGTGTCGTCCTGCTCGCCCGCCCGCAGCACGCCGATGATCTCCCGCAGGTCCTGGAGCGCCTCGTGGGCGCTCTCCCGGATCACGCCGGCCGCCCGCGCGATCTCCTCCTGGGACGCGTCGGGGCGGAACTCCAGGGCGCCCGCGTGGACGCTGAGCAGGGTGAGCCGGTGCGCGAGGACGTCGTGCATCTCGCGCGCGATGGCCTCGCGGGCGAGCCGCTGCGCCTGCTCGGCCCGCAGCCGCGCCTCGGTCTCGGCGCGCCGGGCGCGGTCGCGCAGACTGAACATGAGCTGCCTTTTGGCCCGTACGAGCATGCCCCAGCCGACGATCGCACCGATCAGCAGCACGGAGAGGACGACCACCACCACGTACGGCAGGTCGGCGTCGGGGCGCAGCCGGTAGGTGAGCGGAACCAGGGCGATGCTGACACCGGCCGCCCAGGCCACGTACCGGAAGGGGCGGTGCACGGCGAGCGTGAACAGGGCGATCACACAGGCGCCGCCCGCGGTGTCCGAGACCACCCCGAGCGGGACCGAGGCCACGGCCAGGCCGAGCGGCCAGCGCCTGCGCAGCCACACGGCGGCGCAGGCGAGCACGCCGATGAGCTGGTCGAGGTCGGCGGCGGTCTGTGACACATGCGGGTTCTGCGACACCGCGTCGGCGCCGATCATGCCGATGACCACGGCCACCAGGAAGCAGGAGAAGTCGACGATCCAGTCGCGCGCGGTGCGCCGGGGCCGCCGTCCGGAACGGGCGGGGTCGGGGTCGAACTCGTGGATCACGGCGGACGGCAGCAGCCACCGTCGCCGCCGGGGGAAGGCCGGCGGTTCGGCCACCGTCTCGTCAACACTCACGTTCGACAAATCTACGCAGTGACGGCCCGGGGCACCTCCGCGCGGACGGCATCGGCGACCAAAGTAGCGGCGCCGCAGACTTTCGGCGGGGCGGGCCGCGGGCACCGGGTCCTTCGGTGAACGGACGCCCGCCGCGCGGCCGATGCGGGCGGGCGGGGCCTGCGGCGAGGCTCTCCCCATGAAGCGGTTGCTGGAGTTCCTGGGAGTCCTCGCCCTGGTCCAGGATGTGATGGGCCTGCTGCACGAGTTCACCGACTGGCACATCGGACTGGTCCAGCGGATCGGCTTCCTGGACGGCTACGGGCTCTACGCGAGCCTCGCCCTCGTCGTCCTGACGTTCGCCCTGTTCGCCGCGGCGGAGAGCCGTAGAGGCTGACGCGCGGGAACAGGCTCGCCCCGCGGCCGGTGTGGGGGAGGCCGCGGGGCGAGTCGGGCGCCGTTCCTCGGGCTGGGCCGTGGGGGGCTCAGCAGTCGAAGTCGACCAGGTCGAACGTGGCGTAGTGGTCCGCCGTGTAGTAGTCCTCCTGGTACTCCTCACCGGTGACGATGCGGCGCGCGCCGCGGGTGGAGGAGCCCGGCGTGATCACGGTGTACTCGTGGTAGTAGCCGGTCGACTGGCTGGGCAGGACGCCTTCGCGGTTCTGGAAGACGGTGCCGTCCTGGGAGTACGGGTAGGGGCCACCCTGAGCGATCAGGTCGAGGGTGTCGTACGCCTGGGAGGGCAGGTCGCTGTAGCAGATGCTGCCGACAGCGGCGGCCGCCGGAGTGGCGGTGACGGTTCCGCCGACCAGCAGGGCGGAGAGGACGGCGGCCGCGGCACCGATGCGGGTGATACGTGGGGGGAATCTCATGCCCTCATGATGACGCGCGTAGACAGTGGCATGTCAATGACAACTCTGCAGATTTTCCCGTCAAGTCCGATGAGTTTTCGGGAAGTTAACCTGCCGCCCGGCGTCTTCACGAGCACCGGACGGCAGGGGGCGCGGCGGGGCGGTCACCCGTTCTCGGGGAGGGCGAAGCTGCCGTACTCCGGGCGGCCCGCCAGGTCGTACGACTGGATGGAGACGCCTGTGGAGGTGATCCGGCCGCCGGCGTGCCGGAAGGCGGTCGGCGCGGCGCCCTCCTTGAAGAGCCGGTGACCGGTGCCCAGGACCACCGGGAAGGTGATCACGTGGAGCGTGTCGACGAGGCCCAGGTCCAGCAGGGAGCCGACAAGGGCGCCGCTGCCGTGGATCTGGATCTCGCCCTCGGTGCGCTCCTTGAGCGCGGTGATCTCCTTGGCGAGGTCGCCGGCGACCACGGTCGTGCCGGACCACTGCGGGTCGGTGAGGGTGGAGGAGACGACGTACTTCGGCAGGGCGTTGAGCTTCGAGGCGATGGGGTCGGCCGGGTCGGTCATCCTCGGCCAGTACGCGGCGAAGATGTCGTAGGTACGGCGGCCGAGGAGGAACGCGCCGACGCCGTCGAAGACCTCGGTGACGAAGCGGCCGAAGTCCTCGTCGTTGTACGGCACGACCCAGCCGCCCTGCCGGAAGCCTCCCCGGGGATCCTCCTCGGGACCGCCGGGGCCCTGGTAGACGCCGTCGAGGCTGACGAAGATCTGCGAGACGAGCTTGCCCATGAGGGTGCCTTCTTCCTGCGGTGAGGTCTGCTGTCAGGAGGTCAGACCTCACCGGCACCCGCAACTCATCGCCACGCCCGCACGGACTTGCGCTCAGCCGCCCAGTTCCTGGTGGCGCGCCACCAGCTCCGCCGTACCGGCGTCCGTCAGGGAGCCGAAGAGCCTCAGGCGCGAGATGCCGCCGTCCGGGTAGATGTCCACGCGCGCGTGCGTGCCGACGGCGGGTGTCGGCAGGACGAAGCGGTGGTTGGTGTCGGGCTGGAGGCGGGTGCGCGGGAGGATCTCGCGCCAGTCGCCGTCCTCGCCGTCCCGCACGGACACGGAGGCCCAGCCCGCGCTGTTGCCCTTCAGATACGCCGTGTCGATCTCCAGGGCCCGGATCTGGGACTGGGCCGCCAGGCGGTAGCGGATCCAGTCGTTGCCCCGGTCGCGGCGGCGCCGGGTCTCCCAGCCGTCGTCCATCTTGCGCGAGCGGCCCGGCTGGATGGTGTTGCTCGCCGGTGAGTAGAAGAGGTTCGAGGCGTCCTCGGCCCGGCCGCCGTTCTCCAGGGCGACCACGTCGAAGGTGCCGAGGACCGCCAGCCACTCGGGATCGGGTACGACCTCGCCGTACACGCGCAGCCGCGCGATGCCCCCGTCGGGGTGCTGGTTGACGCGGAGGTGGGTGAAGCGCTGCTCCACCGACACCTCGAAGCCGTTGGCCGCGTGGCCGCCGACCGGGGTGCGCGGGACCAGCGTCGTCCACTTCACGTCGTCGCCGAGGAGGTGCTCCGGGGACGGTGAGCCCGGTACCGAGGTGCCCTCGACCGAGACCGCCTGCGGGTAGTTGCCGCGGAAGTGGGCGGTGTCGACGACGATTCCGCGGACGACGCCCGGGGCGCCGAGCCGGACCAGCGCCCAGTCGTGGTCCTCGGCCGTGGGCCACGGGTGCTCGGCGGAGGCACCGCGGCGGCGGCGCGTCTCCCAGCCGTCCATGATCTTGCCCTTGTGCCCGAAGTGCTCGGGGTCGAACTCGGCGCGTCCGGGCAGCAGCAGGTTCTCGCGCTGGGCGAAGAACTCGTCGTTGGCGGCGATGACCCCGGCGCCGAGCCCGCGGGCGGCGAGGTCGGCGAGGTGGGTGAAGGGGAGGTCGGCGGTGCGGTAGTCCGCGTACGGGTCACCGCCGCCGTAGGGGTTCGCGTCGCCGGTGAAGCTGGGGATCGCCGTCACGGAGAGGGTCCTTTCGGGTGTTCGGCCGCTGCGGGTGCGGGTGTGAATCAAGGGGTACGGGCCAGCAGTTGCCCCTTCGGCTCCGTGAACTCGCCGTCCGCGACGATGCGTTCGCCGCGCAGCCACGTCGACTTCACGACGCCGTACAGGGTCTTGCCCGCGTACGCCGTGACGCGGTTGCGGTGCTGAAGTTCGGCCGGGTCCACGGTGAAGGTCTCGTCCGGGGCGAGGACGGCGAAGTCGGCGTCGCGGCCCGCCTCGATGGCGCCCTTGCGGTCGAGACCGGCCAACTCCGAGGTCTGCGTGGACATCCAGCGGACCACGTCGTCGAGCGAGTGCCCCCGCTTCCGCGCCTCGGTCCACACCGCGGCCAGGCTCAGCTGCAGACCCGAGATGCCGCCCCACGCCGTCGCGAAGTCGTCCGTCTTCAGGTCGGCCGTCGACGGCGAGTGGTCGGTGACCACGCAGTCGATGGTGCCGTCGGCCAGCGCCTGCCACAGCAGGTCCTGGTTGGCCAACTCGCGGATGGGCGGGCAGCACTTGAACTCGCTGGCGCCGTCGGGGACTTCCTCGGCGGTCAGGGTCAGGTAGTGCGGGCAGGTCTCCACGGTGATCCGGACGCCCTCGGCCTTCGCAGCGGCGATCAGCGGCAGCGCGTCGGACGAGGACAGGTGCAGGACGTGCACACGCGCGTCCAACCGCTTGGCCTGGGCGATGAGTTGGGCGACCGCCGTGTCCTCGGCGCCCCTTGGCCGGGAGGCGAGGAAGTCGGCGTACCTGGGGCCGCCCTGCTGCGGGGCCGTCTCCAGGTGGTGCGGGTCCTCCGCGTGCACGATGAGCAGGCCGTCGAAGGAGGCGATCTCGGCCAGAGAGCGGGCGAGTTGGTCCTGGTCCAGGTGCGGGAACTCGTCCACGCCGGACGGGGACAGGAAGGCCTTGAACCCGAAGACACCGGACTCGTGCAGCGGGCGCAGGTCCTTGACGTTGTCGGGCAGGGCGCCGCCCCAGAAGCCGACGTCGATGTGGGCCTTGTCGGCGGCGACCGCCTGCTTCGTACGGAGGTGGTCGACCGTGGTGGTCGGCGGGAGGGAGTTGAGGGGCATGTCGACGAGCGTGGTGATGCCGCCGGCCGCCGCCGCGCGCGTGGCGGTCCAGAAGCCCTCCCACTCGGTGCGGCCCGGGTCGTTGACGTGCACGTGGGTGTCGACCAGGCCCGGAAGCAGGACGTCATCGCCGAGGTCCTCCAGCCGGACGCCGTCGGCGACCGGGGCGTCGTACGGGAGGACGGCCGTGATCCTGCCGCCCGCTACCGCGACCGAAGCGGCGCGTGTTCCCTCGGGTGTGATGACGCGCGTCGAGCGCAGCACCAGTTCAGCGTCGGACACCCGGTCCCCTCTCCTGTCGAATGGCGGCGCCGCCATTTAACTTCCGCGTAACGGAATTCAACTTTCTGTTGAAGGAGTCTTCACTCCCGCTCCCGCGCCGTCAAGGGCACACTTCCCCCAGGGCGTCCACCGCCCACACTCTGGACGTTTCCATAAGGTGGAATTAGAATTCCGGCAAGCAGAACGTAGCTACGCACCAGCGGGGAGTCAACCGACCGCCGGGTAGGCTTCTGCCCTCCTGCCAGGCCCGAAAGGCAGCCCCGAAAGGAACGCGCCGTGCCGACGTCCAGCGCCAGCACCACCGACTCCGCCAAGTCCGGCGGCGGGGTCCAGTCCCTCGAGCGCGCCTTCGATCTGCTGGAGCGGATGGCGGACGCGGGCGGCGAGGTCGGCCTCAGCGAGCTCTCCGCGAGCAGCGGGCTGCCGCTGCCCACCATCCACCGCCTGATGCGCACGCTGGTCTCCTGCGGTTACGTCCGCCAGCAGCCCAACCGCCGCTACGCCCTCGGCCCGCGCCTGATCCGCCTCGGCGAGTCCGCCTCCCGGCTGCTCGGCACCTGGGCCCGCCCCTACCTGGCCCGCCTGGTCGAGGAGACCGGCGAGACGGCGAACATGGCGCTGCTCGACGGCGACGAGATCGTCTACGTCGCCCAGGTGCCGTCCAAGCACTCGATGCGGATGTTCACCGAGGTCGGCCGGCGTGTCCTGCCGCACTCCACGGGCGTCGGCAAGGCGCTGCTCGCCGGCTTCCCCGACGACGAGGTGCGCGCGCTGCTCTCCCGTACCGGTATGCCGGCCGCGACGGAGAAGACGATCACCACGCCGGACGGCTTCCTCGCGGCGCTCGTGGGCGTCCGAGACCAGGGCTACGCGGTCGACGACAACGAGCAGGAGATCGGGGTGCGCTGTCTCGCCGTCTCCGTCCCCAACTCCCCCACCGCCGCGGCCATTTCCATCTCGGGCCCTGCGGGGCGGGTCACGGAGGCGGCGACGGACAAGATCGTGCCGGTGCTCCAGCAGGTGGCCGTGGAACTGTCGGAGGCGCTGGCGAGTTCGGGCGGTACGGCGGCCTGAGGGCTCTTCTCAGGGGGTCTCGACGGTGAAGTGCGAGACGGAGTGCGGGTCGGCGGTCCGGAAGGACGCAAGGCCCTTGTAGAGGGCAAGCCAGACGCGGTCGCCGTTCGGGGAGATCGCTACGGACATGGGGGTCTGGTCCAGGTCGACCGTGCCCGCCAGCGCCGTCATCGTCCTGGTGTCCACGACGGAGACGTCGCCGTTGCCGAAGAGGTCGTTGATGACATAGAGGCGCCGGCCGTCATGGCTCGCGACCATCCTGTGCCCGAAGGCGCTGGGCACGTCGGCCATGCCCTGCACCACGCCGCTCTCGGTGTCCAGGGCCACCACGGCCCCGCGCTCATGGTCCTGTGCGCGATCGCCCGTCTCCACGACCGCGTAGAGGCGTACGCCGTCGGCCGGGTCCACGGTGAGCGCCATGGGTCTGCCGCCGACGCCGATCGGTGCGCCGACGGCCTTGCCGGTGCTCGTGTCGATCACCGAGATCGACGTGCCCCGGGCCACGTAGAGGCGTCGGCCGTCATGGCTCACCGTGGCGTCGATCCAGTCCTTGCCCAGGGAAATGCGAGGGCCGGACACCTCGTTCGTGCGCGTGTCGAGGGCCACGGCCTCGTCGGGGTCCTTGCTGAGCACCCAGGCGCGCTGGTCCGGGGCGATCTCGATCCCGACCGGCGTGCCGCCCGGGCGCAGGGGTGTGCCCACCGGTTCCATCTCCTGCGTGGCGAACACAGTGATCGTGCGGCTCGCGGGCTGCACGAGATACAGGTAACCGCCGCCATCGCCCGGCACCACCTCCGAGGCCGGCGAGGCGAGCCTGACAGGGCCCTTGATCGTCCGGCCGTTCGACGCGTCGAGGACGCTGATCCATCCCGGGCGCTTCAGGGGGTCCTTGGCCGCTGCCCAGTACAACTCGGTGGTGAAGTACAGGCTCTTGCCGTCCTCGGCGTAAACGACATCCAGCGGGGTCACCGCCGTACGGTCCGCCGTGCGGCTCCCGAGGATCCCGCCGCCCACGGACAGGGCGGGGAGGACCACGAGAACCGCCACCAGCACCTGCCATCGGGGCCGCCGCATCGGTCCCTCGACGGTCCGGCCCCAACGCGCCAGAGCGGTCACGAGGAGAGCCAACGCCACGGGTGCGGCCGCGACCAACAGGACATTCCTCAAGGGCTCGTAGAACTCACCGAGCCACATGTACGTCGATGCCGTCACCGCGAACGTGACCGCCGCCCAGCCGAGCAGGAAGGCGTGTCCGAGGCGGCGGGGTGCGACGACCGCCGCACCCAGCGGGACGACCGCCAGCGTCAGGCCGGCGGCGAAGAACGCGTGGAACCAGTAGGCGAGTTGGCGGTTCGGGTTGATCTGCCGCAGCCCCGCCATCTGGTGCAGCAGGAGCACCGACGCCACCGCGCCGAGAAGGACCGCGCCGCACGCCGCGCCCAGCAGCACCCAGCTTCGGAGGCCCTGGGGCGGGCGGAGATCGAGGGCGGCTTCCCCGTCACGTACCAGTACGGCCACGGCGACGGCAGCGCCCACCAACAGCGCCGCGTGACCGGCGAGTTGCAGTCGGGCGGAGTCCGTGGAGGAGACGTAGCCGCCGGTCGCCTGCTCGATGAAGAACACCAGGCCCCATGGGGATGCGGCCGCGGCTCCCAGCAGTACACCCGGCCCGGCCGGTCCCCGCAGCCTCGGCACGATCAGGAGAACGGCCGCGACCAGGGCGACCGCGGACATGCCGACGACGTAGCAGCCGATGCCGTCCCGCACCGCCGCGCCGAACGTCGAAGGGGACCCGCCGACGTCGTACAGCAGCCCGCGGATCATCAACACCGAACCGAGCAGGGCCAGTAGACCTGCCGCGCCTCGCAGACCGAACGCGTACCCGGCCGTTCGGACGCGCGGCACCGCACTGCGGACAGGCCCCAGGAGCAGTTCCTTCAACAGGTGTGCCACAGGCGGGTGTTCGGAGCGCGGTACCAGGACGTCGGCCTCCGGCACCTGCGGCTCGTCGACCGCCGCAGGCTCCACGACCGCCTCCACCTCCCGCCCCAGCAACTCGCCCGCCGCCGCCGACACCCGCCGGCTGTCGTCCCGGGCCAGGAGTTCGAGCTGGTCGGCCACCTTCGCCCGCACCGTCTCGTTGCCGACGCGGCGCAGGCGGGCGAGGCCGTCCAGGGCGGAGAGGCGGTCGTCGGGGACGGGGCTGTCCAGGGCGTTGCGGAGGTGGGAGGGGAGGTTCCAGTGGACGTTGCGGGCGATGACGATGCGGCCCTCGACGTTGTCCTGGCGCTTGGGCCGCTGCTGCGGCATCTCGTCGACCACCCGGTCGTGGACGTAGCGGTACAGCTCGTCGAGGGTGATGTCGCCGTCGCCGTCCAGGTCGGCGGCGCCCTCCCGCAGCCCCGTGACCAGGTGCCGGGTGAAGACCGACTGGACGGCGGAGCCGCTGAGCCGGTCGCCCTCGTAGGAGTACTGCATGGCGTCGGACGCGGTCAGGACCGTACGGCCGCGGCCCTGGAACCGTTCGAGCGTGTGCACCCCCGGGGCGGACTTGGCGAGGCGCCTCGCCGGGAACGCGCCGCTGTAGCAGCAGTCCAGGATCAGGACCTGGCGGCGCGACTCGCTGCCGGCCATGGCCTGGTCGACCTGCTCGGCGGGGAGCGAGGTGAACAGCAGGCTGCCGCGGCGGGTGTTGCGCATCGCCAGATACAGCCGGCCGTCCTCGTCCTTGAGGCCGTGGCCGGTGAAGTACAGCAGGACGAGGTCGTCGCTGCGCCGGCCGTCGAAGAGTTCGCCGACCGCCTCGCCGACGCGGTAGTGCGGTTCGTTGACGAGGAGGGTGACGTCGAAACCGGCGACGGCGGGGTCGCGCAGTACCTCGGCGAGCGCCTCGGCGTCATGGGCGGGGGCGGTGAGGCGACCGAGTCCCGGATCGTCGTGCTCGTACGTGGCGACCAACAGCGCGAGACGGCGGCTCATGCCGGACGCCAGGCTTCCAACTCTGCTGGTTCTCCGGGTCTGTTCGCCCGGTCCGTCGTGCTCATGGGCACCCCCGTACCGTACGGCCGCACACGCGGTGTACGCACAGTGTGGCGCTCGGTCACGTCTGATGACAGCCTTTCGCCGAAGACGTCACCCTCGCTTGACGGGCAGCGGGCGGAGCCCACGGCGGGTTCAGCGGCGCGGCTCCCCGAACAGCTCCACCGCGTTGCGTACGTCCGTCAGTCCCCGCGACAGCGCGCTCACCGAGCCGATCGCCCCGGCGATGAGCAGCAACGACCTTCGCAGGCGCGGGATTTCGGGGGCGCCGTCGATCGTCATCGCGGCCAGCGCGGCGAGTTCGTCCTCGGCGATGCCGCGGTCGGGGAACTCCGCGGGGTGCGCGGCGAGTTCGCGGCGCAGCCGGGACACCGCGGTCCGCAGCTCCGCCACTCTCGGGTCCTCGTCGATGCCGGTCACTGGCCTCTGCCCTACGCTCCGCAACACAGCTCTCCCCCTCGCACGCCTTCGTGCGCCACAGCATCGTGAACTTCCCGCGGCGTCGGTCAGGCGCCAGGGGACGCGGGTCAGTAAACGCCACGGAGTGCGCCGGGCGCCACCGTACGGACCGAAATTCAGCCCCTGAAAACCCGGCGTACGCCGGTACGTCAGGTATGCAGGAGGCATGACGGAGAACGAGGAGCAGGTGGCCGGGCTGCTGCTGGCCGCGGGCGGCGGGCGGCGGCTGGGCGGCCGCCCCAAGGCCCTGCTCGAACACCGGGGCCGACCGCTCGTCGAACACGCGGTCGGCGTCCTGCGCGCCGCCGGCTGCACCCGGGTCCATGTGGTCCTGGGCGCCGCCGCGGCGGCCGTACGGGAGCGGGCGCGGCTCGACGACTGCGTAGTGGTGGAGAACCCGGAGTGGGCCGAGGGCATGGGGTCGTCGCTGCGGGCCGGGCTGGATTCGCTGGCCGGGACGGGGGCGCTGGCCGTCGTGGTCTCGCTGGTGGACCAGCCGGGCATCGGACCGGAGGCGGTACGGCGGGTCCTCGCGGCCTTCGGCGGCCCTGCCTCGCTCGCCGCGGCGGCCTACGACGGTGTCCGCGGCCATCCCGTCCTGTTCGGCCGCGCCCACTGGGCCGGGATCGCCGCGACTGCGACCGGCGACCGAGGGGCACGCGTGTATCTGAGGGAGCACCGGGAGGCGCTCACGCTGGTCGAGTGCGGGGACGTGGCCCAGGCGTACGACATCGACACGCTCGACGATCTCCGGCACCTGGAATGACTCGATCCGGAGAATCTCGACATCAACAAATCATTGAACTTCCACGATAAGGAAACTACTATCCACTCACAGCCTCCGGCACGGAACCGCCCGCGCCGGGCGGCTCCGGCCCGTTGAAGGAGAAGTGACCGCTCATGTCCGCACCAGCGCCGTCCCCGCTGGCCATCGTCGACGCCGAGCCGCTGCCCCGGCAGGAGGAGGTCCTCACCGAGGCGGCCCTCGCCTTCGTGGCCGAGCTGCACCGCCGGTTCACGCCCCGGCGTGACGAGCTCCTCGCCCGCCGCGCCGAGCGCCGTGCCGAGATCGCCCGCACCTCCACGCTGGACTTCCTCCCGGAGACGGCCGCGATCCGCGCCGACGACTCCTGGAAGGTGGCCCCCTCCCCCGCGGCCCTGAACGACCGCCGGGTCGAGATCACCGGCCCCACCGACCGCAAGATGACCATCAACGCGCTCAACTCCGGTGCCAAGGTGTGGCTCGCGGACTTCGAGGACGCCTCCGCGCCGACGTGGGAGAACGTCGTCCTGGGGCAGGTCAACCTGGCGGACGCGTACACCCGGAACATCGACTTCACGGACTCCACCAGCGGCAAGTCGTACGCCCTCAAGGCCGACGAGGAGCTCGCCACCGTCGTCATGCGCCCACGCGGCTGGCACCTCAACGAGCGGCACCTGGTCGACGCGAACGGCGCCCAAGTGCCGGGCGCCCTGGTCGACTTCGGCCTCTACTTCTTCCACAACGCGCAGCGGCTGCTGGACCTCGGCAAGGGCCCGTACTTCTACCTGCCCAAGACCGAGTCTCACCTCGAAGCCCGGCTGTGGAACGAGGTGTTCGTCTTCGCGCAGGAGTACTGCGGTATCCCGCAGGGCACGATCCGCGCGACCGTGCTGATCGAGACGATCACGGCGGCGTACGAGATGGAGGAGATCCTCTACGAACTCCGCGACCACGCCTCGGGGTTGAACGCGGGCCGCTGGGACTATCTGTTCTCCATCGTGAAGAACTTCCGTGACGGCGGCGCCAAGTTCGTCCTCCCGGACCGCAACGCGGTCACGATGACGGCCCCGTTCATGCGCGCGTACACCGAACTCCTCGTCCGCACCTGCCACAAGCGCGGTGCGCACGCGATCGGCGGCATGGCGGCCTTCATCCCCTCGCGCCGGGACGCCGAGGTCAACAAGGTGGCCTTCGAGAAGGTCCGCGCCGACAAGGACCGTGAGGCCGGCGACGGTTTCGACGGCTCCTGGGTGGCCCACCCCGACCTGGTCCCGATCGCCATGGAGTCCTTCGACAAGGTCCTCGGCGACCGGCCCAACCAGAAGGACCGGCTGCGCGAGGACGTCCACGTCGAGGCGGCCGACCTGATCGCGGTCGACTCGCTGGAGGCGAAGCCGACGTACCCCGGTCTGGTCAACGCCGTGCAGGTGGGCATCCGTTACATCGAGGCGTGGCTGCGCGGGCTCGGCGCGGTCGCCATCTTCAACCTCATGGAGGACGCGGCGACCGCCGAGATCTCCCGCTCGCAGATCTGGCAGTGGATCAACGCGGGCGTCGAGTTCGAGAACGGCGAGAAGGCCACGCCCGAGCTGGCCCGCGAGGTCGCCGCGGAGGAACTCGCGGGCATCCGCGCGGAATTGGGCGAGGAGGCGTTCGCGGCGGGCCACTGGCAGCAGGCCCACGACCTCCTCCTCCAGGTCTCCCTGGACGAGGACTACGCGGACTTCCTGACCCTTCCGGCGTACGAGCAGCTCAAGGGCTGACCCTCACGAAGACGCCTTGTCCGAGTGGCCCAGGGACTTTCCCGGGGCCACTCGGTCGCGTACGGCCTGCTTCACGGCCGTGGGTTCCGGGAAGCCCTGCTCCCGGCGGTCCCAGACGACCTCGTCGTCGACGCGGACGACGAAGACGCCGCCGGTGCCGGGCTTCAGCGCCAGTTCCGTCAGCTCCGCCTCGAAGGTCGTGAGCAGCTCCTGCGCCAGCCAGGCCGCCCGCGGCAACCAGCGGCACTGGGTGCAGTACTCGATCTCGACACGACCGCTCATCCGAGGTGCACCGACCAATCCTGTTCCGCGGCCGGTTTGCCGTGCAGGTCGGGGACCTGTTTCAGCCACTTGGGCCGGCCTTGCTGAGTCCGCGCCGCCCGGAGGGCCTCCTCGGCGGCGAGTTCCTCCCGGGAGGGGAAGTCCGTGGGCAGCCAGGTCCCGGAGGCCTTCACGCGCGCGTGGAGGTACGTCACATAGGCCTCGCGCGCCTCGTCCGCGGTCGCGAAGTCGGTGAGCCAGGCGTCGGGGACCTCGGCGACGATCCCGCGCAGCAGCTCCTCCGTCACCTTGGGCGCCAGCTCCGCGTCGGCGGCCCGGACGTCGGGGGCGTAGTGGCCGAGGGCGTGGTGGCGGAAGTCGTACGCCTTCGTCGGGTCGGACCCGTCCCAGCGGTGGTGGAAGACGAGGGCCGCTCCGTGGTCGATCAGCCACAGGCGCGGGGGCGCGACGCCCAGCGTGGGCCAGACCATGAGGTTCGAGCTGTGCACCGTACGGTCGACGTTGACGGTGAGCGCGTCGAGCCAGACGATCCGCCCGGCCTCCAGTGGGTCGACCGGGAACACCTTGGCGAGTTCGGGGCTGAAGTCGGCGGCGCCCGGCAGGTAGTCCATGCCGAGGTTGAGGCCCGCGCTGGCGCTGTGGAGTTCCCGGACCTCCTGGTGGGGCTCGCTCGCGGCGATCTCCGGGTCGAAGTGCACCAGCACCAGCTCGGGGAAGCGCAGCCCGAGCGCCCGGGCCAGCTCGCCGACGATCACCTCGGCGACCAGCGCCTTGCGGCCCTGCGCGGAGCCGGTGAACTTGACGACGTACGTGCCCAGGTCGTCGGCCTCCATGACTCCGGGGACGGAGCCGCCGGAGCGCAGCGGGGTCACGTAGCGGGTCGCGGTGACTTCTCTCAGCATGAAGTGACCATAGTAACCGCGGGTGATCGAGTGCGCGTGCCTACGACGGGTCGCCGTCGGCCGCGGCCAGCACGCGGGCCGCCTCACGGACCGCGGCGGTGTTGGCCTTGCCCTGGCGGGAGCCGGCGAGCTTGGCCTTGATGTGGTCGCGGATCAGGATGGGCTCGTAGGCGAGGCCGTCGTCGGCGTCGAGGTGGCTGGGGAGCGTGGAGACGACGGCGTCGATGTTGCCGTCGTGGAAGTAGGCGACGGAGCGGCGGCGCCGGATGGTGCCGTCGACGATCGGCGGCTTGACCCGGTGCAGGGTGGACATCCAGCGGTCGTTGGTCAGCCGGGCGGTGAGGTCGCCGAGGTTGACCAGCAGGGCGCCGTCGGTGGGAGCCACGTCGTGCCAGACGCCGTCACCGCTCAGGACCTGGAGGCCGGCGACCTGGTCCGCCCAGAGCACGGTGACGAGGCCGAAGTCGGTGTGCTCGCCCATGCCCGTCAGGTCGCCGTCCAGGGTGACCGTGCCTTCCGGCAGGGCGTAGTGGTTCATCCGGAGCACGTCGACCGAGTGGTCGGTGAGGGAGGCGAAGAAGTCGTGCGGCAGGCCGAGGGCGTCGGCGAAGACCGTGGTGAGGGTACGGGCGACCCGGCCGGCCTGCGCGTAGTACGCCTCGGTCTTCGCGCGGAAACCGTCGAGGTCGGGCCAGACGTTGATGCCGTAGTCGTCCTCCGACAGGTCCAGATGGGTGAACGAGCGGGCCTCGGTGCCGATGTTGAAGGCCTCGAAGAAGTCGTTCATGCGGCTGGCCGACTCGACGCCGAGGCTCAGGCTCAGCGACTCGCTCCTGGGCGGGCTGTAGCCGCGGTTGGCACCCTCGACGCGGTAGGACTTCTTGACCTCGGGCGGGAGGGCGAAGAAGGCGTCCATGGCCTTCTTCAGGCCGTCGACGACGTCGTCCGGGATGCCGTGGCCGAGGACCTGGACGAAGCCCACCGTCGAGCAGGCGGCGTCCATCTGCCGGCTGACCAGGGCTTTGGCCTCCGCGGTGCCGTCGTGGGTGTAGGCGCTGATGTCGACGACCGGGACCGCGAAAGGAAGGCGGGACATGCTGTCTCCTCAGGGGTGTCGTTACGCGACCGTCGCGGCCAGGGCGCGCTCGGTGAAGTAGTCGGCGGCGAGGACGGGCTCGTAGCAGGCGCCGCCTCCGACGGGAGGAGCGAACGGCTCGATGGTCTGGTCCATATCGGCCTCCATGAACATGATCAGGCTGATGAGTTCCTCGGCGGGCGCCTCCGCGGGCGGCGGCAGGACGCGGTGGCGGGTGGAACGCCAGCGGTCTCCCGTCCAACGGGCCAGCAGGTCGGCGATGTTGACGGTGTAGGCGCCCTCGACGTAGGGGGCTCGGCCCAGTCGCCGTCGAGCGGCTGTACCTGGAGGCCGCCGTAGCCGGTCTGGCGGTCGAGGATCGTCAGCATCCCCCAGTCGGTGTGCGGGGCGACGCGGAACTGCCCGTCCTGCGCCGTGCCCACCTCGTCCATGGCCGGGTAGCGGTTGATGTTGAAGGTGTGCGGCGAGTTCCGGGTCCGGTCGCGGAAGAAGTGCTCGGGCAGCCGCAGTGCGGTCGCGAGCATCTCCAGGAGGTCGTCGTAGAGCTTACGGGCGGCGTCCGCCCACCGCCCGCCGAGCACGGCGAGTTCGGGCACCTCCGCGGGCCAGACGTTGGGCAAAAACCACTGGGCGTCGAGTGCGGTGTCTGAGGTGGTGTGGTCACGGCCCGCCGTGAAGGTCTCCTTGAGATCCGCCTTGGCGGGGTCCGCGTCGACGCCGTAGAAGGAGTTGGCCTCGTCCCCCTTGGCGATCCAGCCGCGTCCGCCGACGTGGGTGCGGTAGCGCGCCTTGGCCTCGCGCGGCAGCGCGAAGAACCGCCCGGCCGCGGAGCGGATGCCGGCGAGCAGCTCCGGGGGGATGCCGTGGCCGGAGACCAGGAAGAAGCCGGAGTCCCGCATGGCCCGGTCGAGGCGCTCGGCGAGCCGTTCGCGCTGGGCCGTGCCGCCCGTGCGCCAGGCGGAGATGTCGATGAGCGGGATGTCGGGAGTTGCCATGGCGTGCCTTCCGTTCGGATGTGGGGTCAGGCTGTGCGTACTGTGCGTTCGGTCCGCCGGGCCAGCAGCCAGTAGCAGCCGCCGCCCACGAGGAGCCCGGCGAGGACGGACAGGTCGGTGTCGTCGGTGAGGTGGGCCAGCCAGCCGCTCCAGACGCCGGTGACGAGCCAGAGCGCGGAGGCGGTCATGCCGAGCAGTTGCGCGGTGAGCCCGGCGGTCCAGGTGCGCGGCTGGTGGCCGAGGTCGTGGTCGCCGCGGCGCAGGAGATGGGCGAGGACGTAGATCGCCGACCAGGGCGCGAACCAGACGATCGAGAAGAGCAGGAAGTCGCTGACCGCGCTGTAGAAGTCGCCGGACAGGGTGACGACCGCGGCGAGGACGGTGCACACCACGGTGTCCAGGAGAACGGCCTGCCAGCGGTTGAACGGGAGGCCCGCGGCTTGCAGGGTGAGTCCGCTGGAGTAGCAGTTGACGCCGTTGAGGGCCGCCAACTGGACGATGAGCAGCACCAGGTAGGTCACGATGAACCAGGTGGGATAGGTCCCCGACAGACCGCTGACCGGGTCGCTCGCGGCCGGGGTGACCGTGGCCACGCAGGCGCCCGTGACCATCAGCAGGATCTGCGGCACCGCCCCGCCGAGAGCGACGGCGGCAACCACCCGGCTCGGCTTGGTGTCGGCGGGCAGATACCGGGAGAGATCGGTGGCGTTCGGTGTCCAGCCCAGGCCGCTCGCGGAGGCGATCAGGGCCACACCGCCGAGGAAGACCGACAGGGTGGACGGCTGGGTCGAGACGTAGTCGAAGCGGTCGGCGGTCAGCCAGGCAAGGAGCAGGAAGACGACCGCGAAGGGCGCCGCGAGCAGGTTCAGCACCCTGGTGATCAGGGCGTGGCCCATCAGGGGCAGGGTGCTCTGCACCGCGGAGAAGAGCACGATGACGCCGACCTGGCCCCACTCGGAGACCCGGACGTCGGCCAGGCCCAGCAGCGAGGTCGCCGCCAGCGCCATCAGTACGGTGTCCAGGACCTGGTAGCCGACCTGCATCAGCCAGTTGAACAGCGCCAGCAGCCGGTTGCCGGGGACGCCCATGATCGTGCGGTTGACCATGAAGGTGGTCGTGCCCGCGCGGGGGCCGGGCAGGCTGGCGAGTGACGATCCAGGTCAGGTTGCCGAGGACGATCGCCAGGGCGGCCTGCCACAGCGACAGGCCGAGACTGATCAGGAGAGCGCCGTAGACGACGGTGAAGACGTTGAGCACCATGCCGCTCCACAGCAGCCCCAGGTGGCGTACCCGTCCGCGGCGCTCAGCGGGCGGGACGACGTCGATCGAGTGCTGCTCCATCAGCTTGTGCCGACTGCTCGGGGTTATCGGCTCGTCGGGGATGACCTCGGATCCGGGTAGCACGGCCGCCACTCCTCACACGCTCACGACGGTAGGATCAGAGGACTCGCCACATCGGAACCGATGGACGTCTTGAATGTCCTCACTTATCGATTACGGCGATTCCGAGTTTCCACAGCAATCGTTTTGCGTAACGGCGACGTTAACGTCGTAGACAAGGAGGGCGGTACGTCGATGTCGAGCGACCCCACCCGGCTCGACGAGGCCCTTCTGGCCCGTCGGGTCGGCGAGCAGGTGAAGGCCCTGCGTAATAAGTCAGGGCTGTCAACGCGCGCACTGGCGGCGGCCGCCGGGATCAGCCAGCCCTTCCTCAGTCAGGTGGAGCGCGGGGTCTCCACGCCCTCGATGATCACGACCTACCGGCTGGCCGAGGCGCTCGGTGTCCTGCCCGGCGCGCTGCTGCCGCCGGCCGAGGAGCGGGCGGTCACCGTCGTCCGGGCGGACGAAGGCGATCGCCTGCCCGTCGCCGCCCGCCCGGACGCGGCGGTCGGCCGGGCGCTGCTGATGCGTCCCGACAGCGCGCTGGAGATCGTCGAGTACGAGATCCGGCCGGGCGAGTACATCGAGGAGTGGTTCGAACTGGAAGGAGAACTCGGCCTGTTCGTCGTGACGGGCCGTATCCGGGTCGAACTGGAGGGCGGCGGTGTGCACGAGCTGGGCCCGCGGGACTTCATCTCCCACCCGGCGTCGATGCGCCACCGCTGGCACCTCGACGGCGACGAGCCCGCCCATGTGGTCCTGAGCCTGGCGCATCCCTCGCGCGACTGAGGCCCCCCGGAAGGCGCCTCAGGCCCTCGCAGCGAGCCGCCCCGCGCGTACGGCCGCGACGACACCCCCGTCGACGAGCAGATCGGTCCCGGTGACGAAGCCGGCGCCGGGGCCGAGCAGGAACGCGGCGGCCTCGGCGATGTCGTCGGGGGTGCCCAGGCGGCCGGTCCCGGACGCGGCGATCATGGCGCGCATCATCCTGCCGTTCTCGCCGTCGAGTTCCTCCTGGCCCATGGGGGTGGCGATGACACCGGGACTGATGGAGTTGACGCGGGCTCCGCGCTCCCCCCAGGCGGTACTGGCCGCCTGGACCCGGAGCCGGTTGCCGTACTTGGCCAGGCTGTAGGCGCCCTGCCCCAGGGACTCGGGGTTGGTGAAGGGCAGGTCCAGCAGGTCGTCGGCGGGCGTCAGGGCGAGCGCCCGCTCCTCCTCCGGGCCGAGCGGGACGGGCAGCAGGTGACCGGCCATGCTGGCGATCACGACACCGGCGCCGCCGGACGCGATCACCCGCCCGAACTCCTCCAGCACCAGCGCCGTGCCCAGCAGGTCCACCTTGAGGACGGCGGCCGGGGGTGCCTGCACGGGCGAGAGACCGGCCGTGTGCGCGACCTGGACGACCCGGCCGAGATCCCGCGCGGCGTCCGCGAGGGCCGCGACCGAGGAGCGCGAGGCGACGTCCACGACCCGTGTGACGACGTCGTGCCCCTGGCCGCGCAGCTGGTCCGAGACGGAGGCGAGCGTCTCCTCGTCGAAGTCCGCGAGCAGCACCTTTCTGCCGGGCCCCTGACGGCGGGCTATGGCCTGCCCCATTCCGCCCACCCCGATGACGACTACGACGTCCGCGTTCATGACCGCTCCTCATTTCGTTACGATACGTTTCGTAATTGAAGTGTACGTCTCGTAGGATGCCGTTCATGACCGAGGTACGGCGGCGGGGGCGGCCCCGGGACGAGGGCCGGGACGAGGCGATCCTCGACGCGGCGCGGGAGGCCCTGCTGCGGGACGGCTACGCGGGTCTGTCGATGGAGAAGGTCGCCGCCGCGGCCGGGGTCGGCAAGCCCACGCTCTACCGCCGCTGGCCGTCCAAGGCGGCCCTCGTCGGCGACGCCGTGGCCCACGCCGCCCTCGCTCTCGCTCCCGACCTGCGGCTGTCCCATTCGGACACGGCCGACGTGGCCGGGCAGGTGACCGACTGGTGCCGGGCCTACGCCGCCGCGGCCGGCGACCCGCACCACGCGGCGATGATCCTCGCCCTGACCGCTGCCGCCGCCGAGAGCCCGCACGCCGCGGAGAGCCTCTACCGGCGCCACACCCGCGCGCAGCACCAGGCCGTCGTGGACTGTCTGCGCGAGGGAGTGCACAGCGGCGAGTTCCGGGCCGACGCCGACCTGGAGGCCGTCGCCGACGCCTTGATCGGCTCCGTGCTGTACCAACTCCTCACCCACACGGCCACCACGTCGGCCACGCGCGTCGAGAACCTGCTCCAGACACTGCTGGCCGGACTGCGCGCCCGCGACTGATCACCCGGGTCAGGCGCGCAGGGCCCGCAGGATCACCGTCTTGGCCTCGCGGGAGACATGTGCCAGGGTCCGGTCGCTGCGGCCCAGCACCTGCACGGCGGCCGAGAGCACACCGGCCATCATGGCGACCGTCAGGGCGACGTCGTCGACCGGCCGGAATTCGCCGTTGTCGATGCCACGGCGTACGACGTCCTCGATACGTGCCCGCAGCCGCTCGGCCGACGGCAGTGCGGTGTCCACACGGGAAGGACCGCCCTGGAGGCCCTGCAGGGTGAGCAGCCGCAGGGCGCCGCCCGCGAAGCCCGCGAGCAGACGGTCGATCACGGCGCGGAGTTCGTCCTCCGTGCTCGCGTAGGGGCGCGTGCGGGCGTCGAGGTCCGCGATGACGCCGCGGATGGCCCGCTCGACGACCGCGACGAGCAGCGCGTCCTTGTCCTTCGCGTAGTTGTAGACGGTGTTGCGGGCGACGCCCGCCCGCTCGGCGACCCCGGCCAGCGTGAGGTCGGCGAAGCCGTCCTCCTCGACCACCGCCTCGAACGCGTCGAGCAGCCGGGTCATGGTGCGGTCCCGGTGCTCCGCGAGATTGGCCGCGCTGATCTTGGGCATCGCGTCAGCGCCTCCGCGTCGGCGCGGTGCCGGCGCACGGCCGACGGCGGATTCTGGTCACCGGGCGATTCTCGCAGACACCGGTCCAGAGCCCCTCTCACCACCAGGGGCCCGCCGCCGGCGGCTCCGAGCTGCTCGTGGACCGGCTCGCCGACGGACTGACCCGGCTGGGCCACCAGGTGACCCTGCTCTGCGGCGGCCCCGC